>NZ_JBHYGR010000054.1:39180-60974 GCF_042738155.1 Kitasatospora sp. NPDC059088
CGGCGGGGGCCCGCTCGCCCCCCCCCCCCCCCCCGCGGGCCCCCCGGCCGGTCCGACGCACTGTCGGACCGACCGGCCTCGGCGTCCCCCCGAAGGGGCCGCCCGGCGGCGGCTCAGACCGCGGGGCCGGCCGGCGCGTGCAGGACGGCGGCCAGCACCTTGGGCAGCTCGCCGGCGGAGTCGGCGGTCCGGGCGCGCCAGGCGACGTGTCCGTCCGGGCGGACCAGGACGCCGCCGTCGGCGTCGACCTCGCGCAGCCGGTCCCAGGCCCCGTACGGGTCGCGCAGGCCCTCGGCGGAGCCGATCGTCCGGACCGTCACGGGCACCCCGGTGAGTCGGGCGGCCTCGCGGGCGGCATCGTGCCAGCGGTCGCCGCCGCGGCCGGTGAGCAGGACGAAGCGGCCCCGCCCGACCACGTCCAGGGTGGAGCGGCGGCGGCCGCCGTCCTCCAGCCAGGCGTGCGGCAGACGTGCGCCGGGCCAGGTGGTGGGCTGGTAGTACAGCTCGGGGTCCCGGTCGCCGACCGGCTCGGGCGTGCCGTCGTCGACCCGGGCACCGCTGCGGTAGCGGTAGCCGATCTCGACGCCGTGCGCGTTGACCTGGTAGTTGATCCGGTCGGTCGCGGCGGCCAGGGCGGCCCGCCGGGCGGCGGCCTCCTCCGTGTCGTCGGCGAGGCCGCGCAGCAGCTCCCACTGCTCGGCGGCGTCCTGCCCGGCGGTGAAGCCCAGCGCGGCCGGGATGCCGAGGAAGTCCAGCATGCTGCGCACCGCCCGGTCGACGATCTGTCCGCCCACCGGCAGCCGCTCGGCCTGGTAGGTGTCCAGCAGCGCGGGCGAGGCCGAGCCGTCGAGCACCAGCTTCAGCTTCCAGCAGAGGTTGAAGGAGTCCGCGACCGCCGAGTTCAGCCCGAGGCCGTTGGTCGGCGGCATCTGGTGCACCGCGTCGCCGACGCAGAACACCCGGCCGTTCGCGTAGCGGGGGGCGACGACCGCGTTGACCTCCCACGGCGAGACGTTCTTGATCCGGACCTCGACGGACGGGTCGCCGATGCTCTCCCGGATGTGCGCGAGGATCTCCTCGTGGTCGTCGCGGTCGAACTCCGCGCCGTGGTCGAGGAAGCGCAGGTAGACCCACTCGTTCCAGGGGCGGATGCTGACGAACACCCGGCCGTCCTCCGGCGGGTTGCCGGGCACGGCGCCCATGTAGAGGATGGCCGGGCGGTCCTCGCAGTACTGCGAGAGGTCCGCCTCGAACCAGACCGAGGCGACCTTGGCCAGCCCGGTGGCACCCTCCACGGTGAGTCCGGCCTGCTCCATCACCCGGCTCTTCGCGCCGTCGGCGCCGATCACGTAGTCGGCGCGCACGGTGTACTCCAGGCCGGACTGCCGGTCGGCGACCACGGCCGTGACCCCGTCCTCGTCCTGCTCCATGCGCAGGAACTCGTGACCGAAGCGGAGCTCGCCGACCGCGGCCTGCCGGACCCGCTCGACCAGCAGCGGCTCCAGCCGGTGCTGCGCGAGGTTGCACATCGTGCTCGGACTGGCCGCCAGGTAGTCGCCGATGCGGTCCGGGCCGTTGCCGTAGGCGTCCAGCCGGCTCACCTCGGGTCCGGCGAACGTCGACATGAAGACGTGGTTGGCCAGCAGCGGGCTCGGGGTCGCCTCGGCCGTCACCTGGTCCTCGGCGCCGAGATCGCGCAGGATCTCCCCGGTGCGCTGGTTCAGCAGGTGCGCGCGGGGGGTGTGGGCCGTGCCCGGGTACTTGCCGACCACCAGGTGCGCGACGCCGTAGCGCGAGAGCGCCAGCGAGGCGGTCAGGCCGGCCGGGCCGGCGCCGACGATCAGTACCGGGACCCGGACGTCGGGGGCGGTGGTGAGGGTCACTGGGCAGCCTTCCGTGCGTAGCCGGCGTAGATCACCGACGTGTCCTTGTGCACGCCGAGCTGGAACTGCCGCCCCAGCTCGCCGTACGTGATCTCGCCCCGGGCCCGGCGGCGCATCGCCTTCAGCAGCTCGAACTGCGGCCGGGTGGAGGCGAATCCGACGAGGTCCTGATTGGTCAGGTCGTGCGCGCGGAACACCGCGTGGAGCTCGGCCGGCTTGATGAAGCTCTTCCAGTCGTGCAGGTCCTTGGGCGCGAAGCTGACGGACTTCCAGTCCTGCGCCATCTTGATCATCGCCAGCTTGGACCGGAACGTCCGGTTGATGGTGTCGTAGAGGTAGTGGCCGCCGGGCTTGAGCACCCGTACGGCCTCGCCCACCGCCCGGTCCACGGAGGTGACGTGCTCCAGGGTGTCGCAGCAGTACACCAGGTCGAACGTGCCGTCGGCGAAGGGGAGTTCCTCGGCGAAGCCCTGCTGGTAGGTGATCTCCAGCCCGGACTGCCGGGCGTGCTCGCCGGCGGCCTCCAGGGACGGGCCGGACGGGTCCACGCCGGTGACCCGGCACCCGGCGCCGGCGAAGAGCTCGGCCAGCAGACCGCCGCCGCAGCCCACGTCGAGGACCTTGAGGCCCTTGAGGTCCAGCCTCAGCCGCTGGGTGAGGACCTCCTGGAAGTAGGCGAACCGGGCCGGGGTGAAGGCCTCCAGCGTCGCGAACGGCTGGTCGTCGTGCCACCAGGAGTGGGTGTTGTAGACGTCGTTGTCGACGGGCATGGTGCGACTCCTCAGGAGAGCTTGATGGTCGGGCGGTAGAGGTCGAGCCAGACGGCCAGGTCGAGGACCCGTTCGAACGCCTCGCGCTCGTCCCGGTCGACGGCCTCGGGCCGGGCGCCCGCGGCCGCCGCGAGCGCGGCCCGGTCGAAGAACTCGACCGCCTCGTGGCCGCCCGACAGCAGTTCGCCGACCTGCTGCTGCAACTGCCCCACGTAGGCGAGCTGCTGGGTGTGCGGGTAGAGGGCCTTCACCCGCTCCACCACCGACGCGGGGAGCACGTCCCGCACCGCCGCGCGCAGCAGGCTCTTCTCCCGCCCGTCGAAGGTCTTCATCGCCCACGGGGTGTTGTAGACGTACTCCACCAGGCGGTGGTCGCAGAACGGCACGCGCACCTCCAGGCCGACCGCCATGCTCATCCGGTCCTTGCGGTCCAGGAGCAGGCCCAGCAGGCTGGTCAGGTGCACGTGGCAGAACTCGCGCATCCGCCGCTCGTGCGCGTCCTCGCCCTCCAGCACCGGGATGGCGGCGACCGAGTCGCTCCAGCGCTGCGCCCAGTAGCCGGGGACGTCGAGGGTCCCCAGCAGCAGCCCGGCGTCGATCAGCTTGGTGGGGTGCTTCCGCGGGCCGAGGCCGGAGGCGGTCACCCACGGGAACATCGCGGTCTGCTGGACCGCCGGCAGGTGGAACCACGGGTAGCCGCCGAAGATCTCGTCGGCCGACTCCCCGGAGAGGGCGACCGTCGAGTGCCGGCGGATCGCCTTGAACAGCAGGTACAGCGAGTTGTCCGCCTCGCCGAAGCCGAACGGCAGGTCGCGGGCGGTCACGGTGGCCCGGCGCACCTCGGGATCGGCCAGTTCGAGGTGGTCGAGCCGGATGTCGTGGTGCTGCGCGCCGACGTGCTCGACCACCGCGCGGGCGAACGGCGCGTCCGCCGAGCCGCGCAGGTCGTCGGGGCGGAATTCGTCCGGCTGCTCGAAGTCGACGGTGAAGGTCCGCACCCGCTCGCCCCCGTCCGCCAGGCGGCGGGCGGCCAGGGCGGTGAGGGCGCTGGAGTCGAGGCCGCCGGAGAGCAGCACGCACTGCGGCACGTCGGCGACCAGCTGCCGGGCCACGCTGTCCTCCAGCAGCTCCCGGACGCGCCGGACGGTGGCCTCGGTGTCGTCCCGGTGCTCGGTGACCTCCAGCCGCCAGTACACGTGCTCGCGCAGGCCCGAGCGGTCGACGGTCACCATGGCGCCCGGCTTGACCTCGTGCATGCCCGTCCAGACCGCGCGGCCGGGGGCCTTGACGAACCCGAACAGCTCGCGGAAGCCGTCGGCGTCCACCACGGGCTCCACCGCCGGGTGGGCGAGCAGGGCCTTCGCCTCGGACCCGAACAGCACGCCGTCGGCGGTCGGGTAGTAGTAGAGCGGCTTGATGCCCAGGCGGTCGCGCAGCAGCACCAGCTTCTCCACGCGGCCGTCCCAGATGCCCAGCGCGTACATGCCGTTGAGCCGGTCGGCGATCCCCTGCCCCCACTCCAGGTAGCCGCGCAGCACGACCTCGGTGTCACTGGAGGTGCGGAACTCGTGCCCCCGGCGGCGGAGTTCGTCCCGGAGCTCGGTGAAGTTGTACGCCTCGCCGCTGTACGTCATGGCGACCGGGCCGTCCGGCGTCTCGACGACCATCGGCTGCGCGCCGCCGGTCAGGTCGATGACGGCGAGCCGGCGGTGGCCCAGCGCGGCGTGCCGGGACAGCCAGGTGCCGGCGGCGTCCGGACCGCGGCAGGCCATGGTGTCGGTCATGGCGGTCAGGGCGGGGAGTTCACGTTCGAGGTCGTGCTGGAAGGAGATCCAGCCGGCGATCCCGCACATTCGGTTCTTCTTTCGTTCGGGGGCGGGGGTTGGGGCCGGGTGCTCAGCGGTGCGCGGCGCCGTGCCGGGAGGCCATGTAGGCGGGCAGGCCGTCGATGTGCGAGCGGCCGGTGGGGGCGAAGAAGAACCGGTCCAGCGGGCCCTGGAGGAACGACCACGGGCGGTTCAGCTCGGCCGCCCAGCGCCAGCCGAACCGGGCGCCGTTCTCGGTGGGTTCGACCACGTAGTCCTCCACCAGGTGACGGAAGATCGGGCGGGTCGCCTCGGTCGCGCTGAAGGTCTTGCGGGTGCCCTCCTCCCAGCGGAAGAAGCGCTCGCGGAGGGTGAAGTCACCGTCCATCTCGATCTCGCGGGTGGTGCCGACGCCGAACGGCCGGGGCGAGGTCCAGGTGAGCCGCCGCATGCCCTTCGTCCAGCTGGACACGCCGTCGCCGGTCAGGGCCGCCCAGGTCTCCTCCGCGGAGAACGGCACCTCGACCGAACGGGCGTGGTAGAGCGGGGCCGTGGCGAACAGCGAGTCGTCGGCCTCCTCGATCGGGTACCAGCGTGTCGACATGGTGTCGGGTCCTTCCGGGAACGGGGCGGTGGGGCGGGGAGGAGCGGTGAGGAGCGGTGAGGACGGGGCCGGGGCCCACGCCTCAGGCCTTGCGGGCCCGGAACAGGCCGACGGAGCCGCGCACGACGAGGTCGAAGTCGTCGAAGGACTGCTTGAGCTGGTCGCGCAGGTCCTCCAGGTCGTCCTGGTCGTTGTGGAAGACGCCCTTCGCGTTGAGGTTGTTCATCAGCCAGCGGCCGGCCCCGGTGACCGGGACCCCCGACGACAGCACGGTGCTGCCGAAGACCGTGCCGCCGGGCTTCACGGCCGCGGCCGCGTGGCGGATGGCCACGCCCTTCTCGCGCAGGCTGCCGGGGATGCAGTGCAGCAGGAAGCTCAGGGCGGCCGAGTCCTGGCTCTCGGCGGGCACCGGCAGCGGCTCCAGGGCGTTGGCGACCACCTTGGTGGTCCGGTAGTGCGCGAGCCGCTCGGCGGTGAAGTCGAGCGTGCTGGGGTTGAGGTCGGCCAGCGTGATGTGCGGGTTCGACACCGGGAACCGGGAGTGCGCCAGCAGGTACCCGGTGCCGACGCCGATCTCCAGGTGCTTCGCACCGAGGCAGGTGTCGTACATCTGCTGGAAGTTCCGCGGCGAGCACCGCCAGAACAGCGGCGCGCTGCCGCGGAAGACGACCAGGTCGTAGAAGGTCAGCGCGCGGCGGTGGTAGGGGGCCTGGCCGTCGTGGACCGCCTGGTCCAGGGAGGTGGGCCGGTTGCCGTTGTCAGTGCTCATGTTCTGCTCACCCTCGTCAGGAGTCGGACATCGTGGTGGTCGGGCCGGCCGTGCCGGTCGTGGTGGTCAGGCGACCGGCTCGGCGAGCCGGTCGAGGACCGCGCGCACGGTGGTGGGGCTGTGCTCGCCGGTCATCGTGAAGTGGTCGCCCGGAACCTCTGCCCCGGTGTGCGGGACCGGCCAGGAGGCCTGCCAGTCGGCGGCCGGGAAGCCGGGCAGCGGCCGGGCGGCGCGCAGGTGGAGCGTGGGCGTGGCCAGGGGCCGGGGCCGCCAGGCCTCGAAGAGCTGGGCGTAGCCGCCCATCGCGGTGAGGCAGACGTCGTCCAGCAGGGCGTCGGCGGGAATCCGACCGTCCGTCAACTGGGCGGCGATCTCCGCCTGGACGAGGGGAAGTATGGCACTGCCGGGCCGGTAGCTGTCCAGCAGGACGACCGACACCGGGAGGGCGCCGAGGTCCTCCAGGCGCTCCGCCACGGCGTGCGCGATCCAGCCGCCGGCGGAGTGGCCGAGCAGCGCGAACTGCTGCCCGGCGGCGAGCCGTTCGACGTCCTCGGCGTGCAGGCGCACCAGCGCGTCGAGATCGGCCGGGAGCCGCTCGCCCGCGGCGAAGCCGGGGGCCGGCAGCGCCCACAGCTCGTGCCGGCCGCCCACGGCGGCGGCGAGCCGCGCGTACTGGTGGGCGCCGGACCTGCTCGCGAACGACGGGAAGCAGAACAGGCGGGGGGCCGCCGGACCCTGGGTGAGGCGAACGGGAGCCGGCCGGCCGGACGGGTCGGGCGGGGAGTCGAAGGTGTCGCGGAACCGCGCGGCGGCGGACAGGAGTGCGTTGAACTCCGCGAACCGGCCCAGCTCCGCCGCCCGTGGCGCGAGCGAGGCCAGCAGCCCGCCGGGCGGACCGGCCGACGGCACCGGGGCGGCGTCCAACCGGTCCAGCAGGTGGGCGGCGAGGGCGTCGAGCGTGGAGTGCTCGAACACCGCCGTGGCGGACAGCTCCAGGCCGGTGGCCGCCTGGAGGGCGGCGCTCAGCTCGGTCGCGGCGAGGGAGTCGAGTCCCAGCTCGGGCAGGCTCAGCGCGGTCTCCACGTCCTCGGTCGAGCTGTTCCCGAGCGCGGCGGCCACCTCGGCGGCCACCAACTCCCTGAGGAACGGGCCGCGTTCGGCCGGGTCGAGGGAGGACAGTCGTTCGGGCGACCGGGGGCCGGCGTTCTCCTCGGGCGTTCGGGGGTCACCCGGCGCGGTGGCCGGTGGTTCGGTGGCGGGCGTCCCGGTGGCGGGCCCGGCCGTCCGGGAGGCCGGTGCGACGCCCTCCGGCCAGAACCGGCGCCGCTGGAACGCGTACGTGGGCAGGGCGACCCGGTCGTCTCCACCGGAGTCGGCGAGAACGGCCTCCCAGGCCACCGGGACGCCACGGACGTGGACACCGGCCAGCGCGGTCAGCGCGCTGTCCGCCTCCGGCCGGCCGCTCCGCAGCAGCGGCACCGCCGCCGGGGCCGGGCTCCGGTCGGCCAGCGCGTCCCGCACCAGGGCGGACAGCACGCCGCCGGGGCCGAGTTCGAGGAAGGTGGTCACGCCGTCCGCAGCCATCCGGCGCACGCCGTCGTGGAAGCGCACCGCCTCCCGGATGTGCCGGACCCAGTACTCCGGTGCGCACACCTGCTCGGCTGTCGCCTGCTCGCCGGTCAGGTTCGACAGCAGCCGGATCCGCGGTGGCCGGTACGCGAGCCCGCTCGCCGCCTCGTGGAACCGGTCCAGCACGCCGTCCATCAGCGGCGAGTGGAACGCCCGGGTGACCCGGAGGCGCTTCGTCCGGCGACCACGCGCGGCGAGGACGGCCGCGACCTCCTCGACCGCCTCGGCCAGGCCGGAGAGCACGACGGCGCGCGGCCCGTTGACGGCCGCGATGCCGACCCGGCCCTCCCCGCCCGCCAGCAGCGGCAGCACCTCGTCCTCCGACGCCTCGACGGCCACCATCGCGCCGCCCTCCGGCGAGTCCTGCATCAGCCTGCCGCGGGCGGCGACCAGGCGGCAGGCGTCCTCCTGCGTCAGCACGCCGGCCGCGCAGGCCGCCGCCAGTTCGCCGACGGAGTGGCCGCCGACGTAGTCGGGCGTCACACCCCAGGACAGCAGCAGGCGGAACGCCGCCAGGCCGACGGCGAAGAGCCCGGCCTGGGTGAACACGGTCTCGTCGAGCAAGGCGGCCTCGGCGCTGCCCTCCGGGGCGAACAGGACGTCGCGCAGCGCGGGACGCCCGGGCGCGGCCAGGTGCCGGTCCAGTTCCGCGCACACCTCGTCCAGTGCCCGCGCGAAGACCGGATGGGCCTGGTGGAGGCCCCGGCCCATGCCGGGTCGCTGGCTGCCCTGCCCCGGGAACAGGAAGCCGACCCGGCCGGGCACCGCGGTGCCCCGGAGCAGTCCGGGGGCGGTGTCGCCCGCGGCCAGCGTGGCCAGCCCGGCCCGCAGCTCGCCGAGGTCGCGGCCGAGCACGACCGCCCGGTGCGGCAGGGCGGCCCTGGACAGCGCCAGTGAGCGCCCGACGGCGGCGGGGGACGGGCCGTCGGCGGGGGACGGACCGTCGGCGGGGGAGGGACCGTCGGCGAGGTGGTCCCGGAGGCGCTCCGCCTGGCCGCGCAGGGCGGCCGCGCTGCGGGCCGAGACCGGCCAGGCGACGAGCGGCGCAGACGCGGGAGGTGCGGGTTCGGCCGGCGCCCCGTGCTCCGTCGGGGCCTGCGGCGCGTCGCCCCCGGACGCGTCGGCCGGGCGCGGCTGTCCGGGCACCGCCGGGGCCTGTTCGAGGACCACGTGGGCGTTGGTGCCGCTGATGCCGAAGGCGGACACGCCCGCGCGCCGGGGACGGCCCCCCTCCGGCCAGGCCACCGGCTCGGTGAGCAGGGCGACCGCGCCGGAGGACCAGTCCACGTGCGGGGTGGGGGCGTCGGTGTGCAGCGTGGGCGGCAGGACGCCGTGCTCCATCGCCTTCACCATCTTGATCACACCCGCCATGCCGGCGGCCGCCGCGGTGTGCCCGATGTTGGACTTCACCGAGCCCAGCCACAGCGGCCGTTCCGCCGACCGGTCCCGCCCGTACGTCGCGAGCAGGGCCTCGGCCTCGATCGGGTCCCCGAGCGGAGTGCCCGTCCCGTGCGCCTCGACCGCGTCCACCTCGTCCGGTGCCAGCCCGGCACTGGCCAGGGCCTGCCGGATCACCCGCTGCTGGGAGGGGCCGTTGGGCGCGGACAGGCCGTTGCTCGCACCGTCCTGGTTGGTCGCCGAGCCGCGGATCACGGCCAGCACCGGATGCCCGTTGCGGCGGGCATCGGACAGCCGTTCCAGCAGCAGCACACCCGCACCCTCGCCCCACGCGGTGCCGTCGGCCGCGGCGGCGAACGGCTTGCACCGGCCGTCCGGGGCCAACCCGCGCTGCCGGCTGAAGCCGATGAACGCCTGCGGAGTGGACAGCACCGTGACGGCCCCCGCGAGCGCGAGCGTGCTCTCGCCGGCGCGCAGCGAGCGGCAGGCCAGGTGCAGGGCGACCAGGGAGGAGGAGCACGCGGTGTCCACCGTCAGGGCCGGACCCTCCAGCCCGTAGGTGTAGGCGAGCCGACCGGAGATGACGCTCGCCGCGTTGCCGGTCAGCAGGTAGCCCTCCAGGCCGTCCGCGGACTCCTGGGCCAGCAGGTGGTAGTCCTGGCCGCTACTGCCGGCGAAGACGCCGGTCCGGCTGCCGCGCAGGGACTCCGGGTCGATCCCGGCGCGCTCGAAGGCCTCCCAGGAGGTCTCCAGCAGCAGCCGCTGCTGCGGGTCCATGGCGAGCGCCTCGCGCGGGCCGATGCCGAAGAAGGCGGCGTCGAAGCGGTCGGCGTCATGGAGGAAGCCGCCCTCGCGGGTGTAGGTGCGGCCGGGGCGGTCCGGGTCCGGGTCGTAGAGGTTGTCGAGGTCCCAGCCCCGGTTGCCCGGGAACGGCGTGATCGCGTCGCGGCCGTCCGCGACCAGCCGCCACAGGTCCTCGGGGCTGCGCACCTCGCCCGGGTAGCGGCAGGCCATGGCCACGATCGCGATGGGCTCCTCGTCGTCACCGGCCCTCGTGGGAACGGGCGGCGCCTCGTCGGCCGGGGCCTCGGTGCCCGCGAGCCGGCCGAGCAGGTGGCGGCCCAGGGCCTCGGGCGTCGGATGGTCGAAGGCGACGGCCGCCGGGAGCCGGAGACCGGTGACGGCGATCAGCCGGTTGCGCAGCTCGACCGCGGTGAGCGAGACGAACCCCAGCTCGTGGAACGAGCGCCCCGGCGGGATCGGACCGGTGAGGCCGAGGACGGCGGTCGCGTGGGACTCCACCAGGTCCAACAGCAGGCGCTCGCGGTCGGGCTCGGCCAGTTCGGCGAGGCGACGGCGCAGCTGCGCCCCGGCCGAACCCGCGGTGCCTTCGTCCGGCTCGGCGGTCGGCGTGGCCGTCCCGACGGTGTCCACCCAGTAACGGCTGCGTTGGAAGGGGTAGGTGGGGAGGTCGGGGTGGGTGCCGGGGGTGAGGTAGGGGGTCCAGTCGACGGGGTGGCCGTGGGTGTGGAGGTGGGCGGCGGAGGTGAGGAGTCGGGTCCAGGTTCCTTCGTTGCGGCGGAGGGTGCCGGTGATGAGGGTGGGGGTTGTGGTGTCGAGGGTTTCCTCGATGGCCGGGGTGAGGACGGGGTGGGGGCTGATTTCGAGGTAGGTGGTGTGGCCGTCGGTGAGGGCGGAGTTGAGGGCGTCGGTGAGGAGGACGGGTTGGCGGAGGTTGGTGTACCAGTAGTCCGCGTTGAGTTGGGTGGTGTCGATTCGTTCGCCGGTGACGGTGGAGTAGAACGGGATGGTGGCTTCCGTCGGGGTGATGCCGGCGAGTTCGGTGGCGAGGTGTTGGCGGATGGTTTCGACGTGGTGGGTGTGGGAGGCGTAGTCGACGTCGATGCGGCGGGCGCGGATGCCGGTTTCGTCGCAGTGGGTGAGGAGTCGGTCGAGGGCGTCGTGGTCGCCGGCGATGACGGTGGTGGTGGGGCCGTTGTGGGCGGCGACGCTCAGCCGTCCGTCCCAGGCCTTCAACAGCTCGACGGTGTCCTGGTGGCCGAGGGGAATGGACGCCATGCCGCCCTGTCCGCTGATGGCGAGGATGGCGCGGCTGCGCAGGGCGGCGATCCGTGCGCCGTCTTCGAGGGTGAGGGCGCCGGCGATGGTGGCGGCGGCGATCTCGCCCTGGGAGTGGCCGATGACGGCGGCGGGGTGGATGCCGAGGGACTGCCAGAGCTCGGCGAGGGCGACCATGACGGCGAACAGGGTGGGCTGGACGACGTCGACCCGTGCGAGGTCGAGGGTGCCGCGCAGGGCGTCCGTCAGCGACCAGTCGATGTGCGGCGCGAGCGCTTCCTGGCAACGGGCTATTGATCCCGCGAACACCGCTGAGGTGTCCAGGAGTTCGGCGCCCATGCCGATCCACTGCGAGCCCTGTCCGGGGAACACGAACACCGGACGCTCGAAGCTGCCGCTGCCGATGGGAGCGGTCCCCTCGGCGATGGCGGCGAGAGCGCTGAGCAGTTCCTCACGGTTCTCGCCGATGGCGACGGCCCGGTGGTCCAGGTGGGCCCGTCCGGTGAGCAGGGTGTGGCCGACGGCCCGCAGGTCGGTGTCGGGGCGCTCCTGGAGGAAAGCGGCCAACTGTCCAGCCTGCGCGCGCAGCGCCTGCTCGTCCCGGGCGGAGAGCACCCACGGCACCACGGGGAACGGAGAGTCGGTGGCGGAGTCCTCCGGCGAGGCGGCGGGCGAAGCAGCCGGCGCCTCCTCCAGGATCACGTGCGCGTTCGTCCCGCTCGCTCCGAACGCCGACACGCCCGCCCGTCGCGGACGCCCGTCCTCCTCGGGCCACTCCCTCGGCTCGGTCAGCAGCGACACCGCTCCCGAGGCCCAATCGACGTGCGGGGTCGGCTCGTTGACGTGCAGCGTCTGCGGCAGTACGCCGTTGCGCATCGCCATCACCATCTTGATGACGCCCGCCGCGCCCGCCGCGGCCTGGGTGTGCCCGATGTTGGACTTCACCGAGCCGAGCCAGAGCGGGCGTTCGGCGGGCCGGTCCTTGCCGTAGGTGGCGAGCAGGGCCTGCGCCTCGATCGGGTCACCGAGCGTGGTTCCCGTGCCGTGCGCCTCGACCGCGTCGACGTCGTCGGCGGCCAGTCGGGCGTTGTCGAGGGCCTGGCGGATGACGCGCTGCTGCGACGGCCCGTTGGGCGCGGTGAGCCCGTTGGAGGCGCCGTCCTGGTTGACGGCGGAGCCGCGGATGACGGCGAGGACGGGGTGCCCGTTGCGGCGGGCGTCGGAGAGCCGTTCCAGTAGGAGGACGCCGACGCCCTCGCCCCAGCCGGTGCCGTCGGCGGCGGCGGCGAAGGCCTTGCAGCGCCCGTCGGGGGCGAGGCCGCGTTGGCGGCTGAACTCGACGAACATGCCGGGGGCGGCCATGACCGCCGCGCCGCCGGCGAGGGCGGTCGAGCACTCGCCCCTGCGCAGCGACTGGCAGGCCAGGTGGAGCGCGACCAGCGAGGAGGAGCACGCGGTGTCCACCGTGATCGCCGGGCCCTCCAGGCCGAACACGTACGACAGCCGGCCCGAGATGACGCTTGCCGCGCCGCCCGAGAGCAGGTACCCCTCCAGGCTCTCCGTGGCCCGCTGGGCGAGCGCCGCGTAGTCGACCTGTCCCGCGCCCATAAAGACGCCGGTCCGGCTGCCGCGCAGGGACTCGGGGGCGATGCCGGCCCGCTCGAAGGCCTCCCAGGAGGTCTCCAGCAGCAGCCGCTGCTGCGGGTCCATCGCCAGCGCCTCGCGCGGGCCGATGCCGAAGAACCCGGCGTCGAACCGGTCGGCACCGTCCACGAAGCCGCCCTCGCGGGCGTAGGTGTGGCCGGCCCGGTCGGGGTCCGGGTCGTACAGCGACTCCACGTCCCAGCCGCGGTCGGCGGGGAACGGGGTGACGGCGTCCCGGCCGTACGCGACCAGCTGCCACAGCCGTTCGGCGGAGTCGGCGCCGCCGGGGTAGCGGCAGGCCATGCCGACGATCGCGATCGGTTCGGCCGCGACGGTCTCCGTCTCCTGGAGCCGGCGGCGCGTCTCCTGGAGGTCGGCGGTCACCCGCTTGAGGAAGTAACGGAGCTTGTCCTCGGTCTCGCTGGCCACAGTGGCGCTACCCCTTCGGATGGAACAGGAACAGGACGGCTGGTCGGCGGTGGCGCCGGCGGGAGGAGTCAGGAGATGCCGAGCTCGTTGGTGATGAAGTCGAAGACCTCGTCGTCGTCGGCGGACTCCAACTCCAGTCCGGTGCCGGCGGACGGGTCGTCCGCCGGCCCGGGCCGCGGGCTCCAGCGGTCGGTCACGGCCCGCAGCCGATCCGCGATCCGGGCCCGCTCGGGGTGGTCGGCGCCGACCCCGGCGAGCACGGCTTCGAGGCGGTCCAGCTCCGCCAGGACCGGTGCGGCCGAGGGCGCGTCCTCGCGCGGGAGTTCCGCGTCCAGGTAGCGGGCGAGTTCCGCCGCCGTCGGGTAGTCGAAGACGAGCGTGGCCGGCAGGCGCAGCCCCGAGGCGGTGGTCAGACGGTTGCGCAGTTCGACCGCGGTCAGCGAGTCGAAGCCGAGGTCGCCGAACGCCCGGTCCGCGCCCACCGCCGCCGGGGCCGAGTGGCCCAGCACCACGGCCACCTGAGCGCGCACCAGGTCCAGCAGGGCGCGTTCGCGCTCCGCGTCGGACAGCCCGGCGAGCCGCTGCCGCAGGCCGTCGGCCGCCGCGGCGTCCGGTCGGTGGGCGGGGGCGGCGGACGGGCCGGCCAGCCCGCGCAGCAGCGGCGGGAGGTCGGGGCCGGCCTGGCGCAGCGCGGTGGGGTCCAGTCGGACCGGCAGCGAGGTCGGGTCGGGTCCGGCGAGCGCCGCGTCGAACAGGGCCAGGCCGTCCTGCGGGCCGAGCGGGAGGACGCCCGAGCGCCGCATCCGGCCGAGCGTGGCCTCGTCGAGCGTGCCCGCCATGCCCCGGTCCTGCTGCCACGGGCCCCAGGCCAGCGACCGGGCGGGCAGGCCCCGCGCGGCGCGGTGCTGGGCGAGGGCGTCGAGGAAGGCGTTCGCCGCCGCGTAGCCGCCCTGGCCGGCACCGCCGAGGGTGGCCGTGGCGGAGGAGAACAACACGAAGGCGGCGAGGCCGGCGTCCCGGGTGAGTTCGTGCAGGTGCCAGGCGGCGTCCGTCTTCGGGCGGAGCACGGCCTCGAAGCGTTCCTCGGTGAGGGAGGCCAGTGCCCCGTCCGCGACCACGCCGGCGGCGTGCACGACGGCGGTGAGCGGGTGGTCGGCGGGTACGGCGGCGAGGGCCCGGGCGAGGTCCTCGCGGTCGGCGGTGTCGCAGGCGGTGACGGTCACCTGGGCGCCCAGGTCGGTGAGTTCGGCGGTGAGTTCGGCCGCTCCGGGGGCCTCGGGGCCGCGGCGGCCGAGCAGCAGCAGGTGCCGCACGCCGTACGCGGTGACCAGGTGCCGGGCGAGCAGCGAGCCGAGCGCGCCGGTGCCGCCGGTGATCAGCACGGTGCCGTCCGGGTCGAGCGCGGCGGCCGTGTCGGCTGCTTCGGTCGTCGCCGGGCGGGCGGGTACCAGGCGCGGGGCCAGGACGGTGCCGGCGCGCAGGGCGAGCTGCGGTTCGCCGCCGACGGCCGCCCGGTCCAGTGCCGCGGTGGTGTCCGCGCCGCCGTCCGGGTCGAGGCCGTCACGGTTGAGGTCGGCGGGGTGGTCGAGGTCGAGCAGGACGAAGCGGTCGGGCTGCTCGGCCTGGGCGGCCCGGACGAGACCCCACAGCGGCGCGTGGGCGAGGTTCGGGACGTCCGCGGCCGCGGCCCGGCCGGTGGCGGGGTCGCCCGCGTCCGTCCGGTCGGCGGCCACCGCGCCGTGCGTCACCAGGACCAGCCGGGAGGCCGCGAACCGGTCGTCCGCCGCCCACGTGGTCAGCGTGGACCACGTCCGGCGCAGGGCCGCCCGCACCGCCGCGGGGAGGTCGCCCGTGGTGTCCGGCAGGGGCAGGACGACCGCGTCCGGCACCGGAAGTCCCGCGGTGACGGCCTCGCCGAGGGCCGTGAGGTCGGGGTGGCGGTCGAGACCGGGGAACCCGGCACCGTCCCCGAGCACGGCCCATCGGCCGCGCTCCCGTTCGACGCCGTCCGCGGCCGGGAGGGGAGCCCACTCGACCCGGAACAGCGCGTCGCCCAGCCCGGCCCGGGCCGCCGCGCGGAGTTGGTCGAGCGAGACCGGACGGGCCCGCAGGGCGCCGACCGAGGCGACCGGCGCGCCGGTCCCGTCGGCCACGTCCAGGGACATCGCGTCCGGTCCGGCCGGGGCCAGCCGCAGCCGCAGGGCGACCGCGCCGGGCCGGTGCACCCGCACGTTGTTCCAGGCGAAGGGCAGCAGGACCTGCTCGCCGGTGTTCCCGACCAGGCCCGCGTGCAGGGCGGCGTCGAGCAGGGCGGGGTGGACCCCGTACCCGTCCGCCCGGTTCCGTTCCGACTCGGGCAGGGCGACCTCGCCGTACACGTCCTCGCCCGCGCGCCACATCGCCCGCAGGCCCCGGAACGACGGGCCGTAGTCGAAACCGTCACGGGCGACGGCGGAGTAGAAGCCGTCGAGGTCCACCGGCTCGGCGCCCTCGGGCGGCCAGACGCCGGTCGGCCGCCAGCCCGCGCCGCCGTCCCCGGCGGCCAGCGTGCCGGCCGCGTGCCGGGTCCAGTCCGCGGTGTCGTCCGGCCGCGCGTACACGCCGATCGGCCGTCGGCCCGACCCGTCGGCCGCGCCGACCGTCACCTGCACCTGGGCCGTCCCGGCGCCGGCGAGGATCAGCGGCGCCTCCTGGTCGAGTTCCTCGACCGTCGTGCAGCCGGCCAGCCGGGCCGCGTGCAGCGCCAGTTCCAGGTACGCGGTGCCGGGCACCACCGTGCTGCCCAGCACCACGTGGTCGGCGAGCCAGCGGTGCGTGTGGGTCGACAGTCGGCCGGTGAGGAGCAGCCCGCCGCCCTCGGCCGGGGCGACGACGGCGCCGAGCAGCGGATGCCCGGCGCTCGCCACGCCCAGTTCGGCGGCCTCGGCGGGTGTTCCGTCGGCGGGGGCCAGCCAGTACCGCTCGCCCTGGAACGCGTACGTCGGCAGGTCCGGCCGGTGGCCGGCCGGGCCGACCAGTTCGGTGAGCAGGGCCGGCCAGTCCACCCGGGTGCCGCGCGCGTGGGCCCGGGCGACCGCGCCGAGCACGGTGTCCGACACGGGGCGGCCGCGGCGCAGCAGCGGCGCCGCGGCGACGTCCCCGGTCCCGTCCCCGGCACTCTGCCGGACCATGGCGGACAGCACGCCGTCGGGGCCGAGTTCCAGGAAGGTCGTCACGCCCTGGTCGAGCAGGTGCCGGACGCCGTCGTGGAAGCGCACGCCCTCGCGCACGTGCCGGACCCAGTACTCCGACGTGCGGATCCGCTCGGCGGCGGCCGGCCGGCCGGTGAGGTTGGAGACGACAGGGATCGTCGGCTCGTGCAGCGTGAGGCCGTCGAGCACCTCGCGGAACGGGGCGAGCATGCCGTCCATGCGGGCGGAGTGGAAGGCGTGGCTGACGGTCAGCCGCTTCGTCCGGCGGCCCTGCGCGCTCAGCTGCTCGACGATCGGTGCGACCGCGTCCTCCTCGCCGGAGAGCACGACGGAGCGGGGCCCGTTGACGGCGGCGATGCCGGCCGCGCCGGCCGGCAGGTCGGTCAGCAGGGCGGTCACCTCCTGCTCCGTCGCCTCCACCGCCACCATCGCGCCGCCGGCGGGGAGCCGCTGCATCAGGTGGCCGCGGGCGGCCACCGCCGTGACCGCGTCCTCCAGCGAGAACACCCCGGCGACGTGGGCCGCCGCGAGTTCCCCGATCGAGTGCCCGAGGACGAAGTCCGGCCGCAGGCCCCAGGATTCGACCAGCCGGAACAGCGCCACCTCCAGCGCGAACAGGGCGGACTGGGTGAAGGCCGTCTCGTCCAGCCGGTCCGCCCCCGGCGCCCCCTCCTCGGCGAGCAGCACCTCGCGGACCGGCAGGCCGCTCCGCTTCGTCAGCAGGTCGCACACCCGGTCCAGCTCGGCCGCGAACACCGGGAAACGCCGGTACAGTTCGCGGCCGGCGCCGGCGCGCTGGGCACCCTGGCCGGTGAACAGGAACGCCAGCTTGCCGGTGCGGGTGGCCGAGCCCTGGACGAGGTCGGGGGCGTCGTCGCCCCGGCGCAGCGCGTCGAGGCCGGCGAGCAGCTCCTCGCGGCCGGTCCCGAGCACCACCGCGCGGTGGTCGAGGCCGGCCCGGGCGGTGGCCAGTGTCCACGCGACGTCCGCGGCCGCCCACTCCGGGGCGGCGGCCACGGCGTCGGCCAGCCGACCGGCCTGGGCGCGCAGGGCCTCCGGGCTCCGGGCCGACAGCAGCCACGGGGTCGCGGTGGGTGCGGTGCGGCCGCCGGGGGCGGGCGGTTCCCCGACGGGCCGCTCCTCCACGGGCCGCTCCTCCACGGGCTGGTCCTCGACGTGCTGTTCCAGGATCACGTGGGCGTTGGTGCCGCTGATGCCGAACGAGGAGACGGCGGCCCGCCGGGGGCGGTCGACGGCAGGCCAGTCGCGCCGCTCGGTGAGCAGTTCGACCGCGCCGCGGGACCAGTCGACCTGCGGAGTGGGCTCGTCGACGTGCAGGGTGGCGGGCAGGACGCCGTGGCGCATCGCCATCACCGTCTTGATGACGCCGGCGACGCCCGCGGCGAGCTGGGTGTGGCCGATGTTGGACTTCACCGAGCCGAGCCAGAGCGGCCGTTCGGCGGGCCGGTCCTGGCCGTAGGTGGCGAGCAGGGCCTGCGCTTCGATCGGGTCGCCGAGCCGGGTGCCGGTGCCGTGGGCCTCCACGGCGTCCACGTCGGCGGCGGTGAGCCGGGCGTCCGCGAGCGCGGCCCGGATCACCCGCTGCTGGGCCGGTCCGCTCGGCGCGGTCAGGCCGTTGGAGGCGCCGTCCTGGTTGACGGCGGAGCCGCGGACCACGGCGAGCACCGGGTGCCCGTTGCGGCGGGCGTCGGAGAGCCGCTCGACCAGCAGCACCCCGACGCCCTCGCCCCAGGCGGTGCCGTCGGCCGCGCCCGCGAAGGCCTTGCAGCGCCCGTCGGGGGCGAGGCCGCGCTGACGGCTGAACTCGATGAACATGTGCGGTGCCGCCATCACCGCCGCGCCGCCGACCAGCGCCATCGAGCACTCGCCGTCGCGCAGCGCCCGGCCGGCCAGGTGCAGGGCCACGAGCGAGGAGGAGCACGCGGTGTCCACCGTCACCGCCGGGCCCTCCAGCCCGAAGGTGTAGGCGAGCCGGCCGGAGGCGACGCTGACGGTGGTCCCGGTCAGCAGGTAGCCCTCGGAGCCCTCCGCGCCGCGCGGGTCGGAGGCGTAGCCGAGCGGGGAGGCGCCGACGAACACGCCGGTCGCGGTGCCGCGCACGGACTCCGGGTCGATGCCGGCGCGTTCGAAGACCTCCCAGGAGGTCTCCAGCAGGAGGCGCTGCTGCGGGTCCATGGCGAGCGCCTCGCGCGGGCTGATCCCGAAGAAGGCGGCGTCGAACCGTTCCGCGCCGCGGACGAAGCAGCCCGTCCGGACGTAGCTGCGGCCGGCCCGGTCGGGGTCCGGGTCGTACAACTCCTCGGCGTCCCAGCCGCGTTCCGTCGGGAAGCCGGACAGGGCGTCGCGGCCGTCGGACACCAGGCGCCACAGCTCCTCGGGGCTGTCGACGTCACCGGGGTAGCGGCAGGCCATGCCGACGATCGCGATCGGCTCGTGCCGGGCCTCGGTCAGCCGGTGGTTCTGCTGCTGGAGCCGCTTGTTCTCCTTGAGGGAGAGCCGGAGCGCCTCCAGCACCCTGTTCTCCTGGGATCCAGCCTGTGATGCAGCCATCGTTGGTTCTCCGCAGTCCGAGCGCGATCAGAGGTCAGTGGTGCCGAAAGCCAGGCCGATCAGGTCGTCGGCGTCCATGGCGTCGATCTCGTCGAGGTCCCCGTCCGGTTCGGCCGGCGGCTCCTCCGGTCCGGCGCCGGCCAGTGCCAGCAGGGCGTCGAGCAGGCCGGCGGCGCGCAGCCGGGCGGGCGGGACGGTCGCCAGGAGCCGGCTGATCTCGCCGTCGGAGGCCGGCCGGCCGGCGGCGGGCTCGGCCGGGGCCAGCTCGGTCCGGAGGAAGGCGGCCAGGGCGTCCGGCGTCGGATGGTCGAAGACCAGGGTGGCGGGCAGCCGGAGTCCGGTGGCGAGGTTGAGCCGGTTGCGCAGCTCGACGGCGGTGAGCGAGTCGAAGCCGAGCTGTTTGAACGCCCGGTCCGGCTGGACGGCCCCGCCCGTGGCGTGGCCGAGTACCACCGCCGCGTTGGTGAGCACCAGTTCCAGCAGCGCGCGGGTGCGTTCGGCCTCGGGCAGGGCGGCCAGCCGCAGGGCCGGGGCCGGCCCGTCGTCCGTTCCGGTGGCCGCCGCCGTGCGCCTGGTGCCGGCGCCGACCAGCCGGCGCAGCAACGGCGGCACCGAGCCGGACTGGAAGGCGGTACGGGCGGTCGCGACGTCGAGCTTCATCGCCACCAGCTGGTCCCGGTCGGAGGGCAGTGCCGCGCTGAACATCGACACGCCGTCGCCGTCGGACAGCGGGCTCACCCCCGAGCGCCGCAGCCTGGCCAGGTCGGTGCTGCCGAGGTGGCCGGTCATGCCGCTGGCCCGCTCCCACAGGCCCCAGGCGATCGACAGGCCCGGCAGCCCCTCGGCGCGGCGGCGCCGGGCGAGCGCGTCGAGGAAGGCGTTGGCGGCGGCGTAGTTGCCCTGGCCGGGGCCGCCCAGGACGGCCGCCGAGGAGGAGAACAGGACGAAGGCGCCGAGGTCCGCGTCGCGGGTCAGCTCGTGCAGGTGCCAGGCGGCGTCCGCCTTGGGGCGCATCACGGCCGAGACCTGGGCCGGCGTCAGCGAGGCGACCACCGCGTCGTCCAGCACGCCGGCGGCGTGGACGACGGCGGTGAGCGGGTGGTCGGCGGGTACGGCGGCGAGGGCCCGGGCGAGGTCCTCGCGGTCGGCGGTGTCGCAGGCGGTGACGGTCACCCGGGCGCCCAGGTCGGTGAGTTCGGCGGTGAGTTCGGCGGCGCCGGGGGCCTCGGGGCCGCGGCGGCCGAGCAGCAGCAGGTGCCGCACGCCGTGCTCGGTGACCAGCTGTCGGGCCACCAGTGCGCCGAGCGCGCCGGTGCCGCCGGTGATCAGCACGGTGCCGTCCGGGTCCGGGGCCGTCGGCATGGTGAGCACCACCTTGCCGACGTGCCGGGCCTGGCCCATGAAGCGGAACGCGTCCAGCGCCCGCCGCACGTCCCAGGTGCGGGCGGGGATCGGACGGAGCACCCCGCGTTCGAACAGCGGCATGAGCTCGGCCATCATCCGGCCGATCCGGTCGTAGCCGGCCTCGATCAGGTCGAACCAGAGGTAGGAGGTGCCGGGGTGGGCGGCGGTGACCTCGGCCGCGTCGCGGATGTCGGTCTTGCCCATCTCCACGAACCGCCCGCCGTCGGCGAGCAGCCGCAAGGAGGCGTCGACGAACTCGTGGGCGAGGGAGTTGAGCACCACGTCCACGCCCCGGCCCCCGGCGGCGGCGCGGACCCGCTGCTCGAAGTCGAGACTGCGCGAGGAGGCGATCCGCTCGGGCGGGATGCCGAGCGCGCGCAGGGTGCCCCACTTGGCCGGGCTGGCCGTGGCGAACACCTCGGCGCCCAGGTGGCGGGCCAGTTGGATCGCCGCCAGGCCGACGCCGCCGGTCGCCGAGTGGATCAGCACCGACTCGCCGGCGCCCAGCCCGGCGAGGTCGACCAGGCCGTAGTAGGCGGTCAGGAAGGCGATCGGCACCGAGGCCCCCTCGGTGAACGTCCAGCGTGCGGGGAGCGGGACGAGCAGCCGCTGGTCGACCACGGCGACCGGCCCGAACGAGCCGGGCACCATCCCCATCACGCGGTCGCCCGGGGCGAACGCGGTGACGCCGGGGCCGGTCTCCAGCACGACGCCGGCGGCCTCCCCGCCCATGACGTCCTGGTCGACCATGCCCAGGCCGAGCAGCACGTCGCGGAAGTTCATGCCGGCAGCCCGTACGGCCAGCCGGACCTGGCCGGGGCCGAGCGGTGCGGAGGCCGCCGGGTGGGGGAGGAGGGCGAGGTTCTCCAGCGTGCCCTTCGCGGTGGTGTCCAGGCGCCAGCCGGGCGTGTCCGCCGGGGGCTCCAGCAGTCGGCCGGTGCTCGCCCGGACGAGCCGCGGGGCGAGCAGGACGCCCTGGCGGAGCGCGAGTTGGGGCTCGGCGGTGGCGAGCGCGGCGGCCAGGGTGAGCGGCAGCCCGTCAGGGTGCCCGTCCAGGTCGAGGAGGACGAAGCGGCCCGGATGCTCGGTCTGGGCGGAGCGCACCAGGCCCCACACCGCGGCGTGGGCGAGGTCCGGCACGCTTTCGCCGTCGGCGGCCGCCACCGCGCCCCTGGTCAGCACGACGAGCCGGGAGGCGGCGAACTGCTCGTTCGTCAGCCAGTCCTGAACGACCGTCAGGATTCGGCCGACGGCCTCGCGCGCGGCGGAGGGGGCGTCGTCCGGCGATTCGGGGCCGGCGCAGGTGACCAGGACGGCGTCCGGGACCGTCGCACCGGCCTCCACGGTCCCGGCGAGGGCGGTGAGGTCGGGATGCGTGCCGAGCCGCAGGTCGTCGGGCAGCCCGAGGCGGTCGGTGCCGAGCAGGACCCAGCGTCCGGCCGGTGCCCCGGGCGGGGGCGGCACTTCGGTCCAGTCCACACCCAGCAGCGGGTCCGCGCCGTCGTCGGCCGCGGATCGCAGCTGCTCGCGGTCGAGCCGGGGGGGCCCCCGCCGCGCCCCCCCGGCGGCCGCGGGGGCGCCTCCGACGGGCACCCCCCCGGGGGCCGCCGCGCCCCCC
>NZ_JBHYGR010000055.1:0-8999 GCF_042738155.1 Kitasatospora sp. NPDC059088
GGGCGCGGGGGGGCGCCCCCCCCGGGCCCGGGGGGCCTTCGGGCGGGCGCCGGGCTCAGGCGAGCAGGTCGGACTGGAGGTCGACCACCTGGCGGAAGGCCGCGGCGGGCACGCCGCGCGGGTTGGTCATGGTGATCACGGCCACCACGTCGGAGGCCGACACGAACGCCAGACGGGTCGTCGGCACGTCCTTGCCGGCGGTCTCCCGGGACTCCTTGCGGGTCACCTCGACACCGTCCGGCAGCTCGCCGTCGGCCGAGGAGGGCGCGGTCCTCGCGTCGGGCGCGGCCTTGAGCTGGATCTCCGAGCGCGTCCGGGAGAAGGTGTCCCAGGCCTCGGCGGAGGTGCCGAAGCGCATCAGCCGGATCCGGGTGCTGGTGCCGTCGGAGGCGGTCCACTCCCGGACGGTGGCCGCGCGGCACACGTTCTGCCGCAGCAGGGTCCGCATCCGGGCCGGGTTCTGCAGGTCGCCGAGCAGCGCGTCGCAGGACACCCAGTTCGCCGGGGCCGCCCCCTCGGGGCCCACGGTGGCCGTGCCGGAGGCGCTCGGGCCCGCCGTGGCCGAGGGGGTCCCCGACGGGGTGTCGGAGGGCGAGGCCGTGGGCGAGGCCGAGCCCGCCGAGCCCGCCGGGAGCGTCGGGGCCGTCGGGGCCGGGAAGACCGGCGGGTTCACCGAGCCGCCGGCCTCCTTGGGCACGGGCAGCAGCAGGTGGCGCAGGTCCGCCAGGTGCACGGCCGCGCCCTTGTCCTTGGCCTTGTCCTTGAGGTTGGGCGCGGCCTTGCCCGAGGGCAGCGGCGGCAGGGCCAGCGGCGGGAAGGTGTAGCGGCCGTCTCCGGCGGTGGCCAGGCCGGGGATGTCGGTGCGCTCGGGCGCGGTGACGGCCAGCGCGGTACCGGTACCGGCCAGGGCGAACACCAGGACGGCGCAGCCCCAGCGCACCGCGGCCTTGCGGCGGCGGGTGCGGTGGGCGGCCTGCTCCTCGGCGGCCTGCGCCGCGAGGGCCTGCGCCGCGAGGGCCTGCGCCGCGAGGGCCTGCTCCTCGGCGGTCGGCTCCTCGACGGTCGGCGCCGTGGTGGGGGCCGGGTCGGCGGCGGGCTGCGGGGCGGGCCCGGACTCCGGGGCGGGCTGCGGGGTGGGCTCGGACCCGGGCCCGGGCTGCGGGGTGGCGGCGTGGTCGGTCATACGGAGGCTCCGGGGCTGGCGAGGCGGTCGAGCTGCATGGTGAAGAGGGCCACGATCCTGTCCTTGGGGAGCGGTGCCACACCCTCGGCGCTCATGATCACCAGGAGGTCGCCCTCGGCGGCCGAGCACTCCAGGTAGTCGATCGGCGCGGAGGGCGGCGCGGGCATCAGGTAGCAGTGCGCCTCGGGGTGGCCGGGGACCTGCGGGCCGGAGCGGAAGATGCCGGTGTCACCGGTGAACACCGCGGTGTACTCGTTGATCCGTTGCACCTCCTGCTGGTTGAACTGGCGCAGCCGCAGGCCGACCACCAGGTTGCCGCCGTCGTTGCGGTAGGTCCGCACGCCGGTGCCCTTGACGTGCAGGCCCTGCCAGTAGGAGCGGAGCTTGTCGCGCTTGTCCTTGGGGACCTGCTGGAGTTCGGCGTCCATCTCGTCGGAGAGCTGCCCGGCGCCGAGCTCGGTGTCGTTGCCGTAGCCGCCCTCGTCGGGGCCCGGCGCGTAGCCGGCCGGGACGGGCAGCAGCAGGTCGCGCAGCGAGCCGAAGTGGCTGCCGTTGGACTTGGCGCCGAAGGGCGTGGGGGTGGCGGCCGGGGCCGGGGTGCCGGTGGGGCCGGCGGCGGCGACCGGGGCGGGGTCGTCGTACCGGGTCTTGATGATGCCGACGCCGATGACCACGCCGACCAGGGCGGCGGCGACGGTGGCGGCGCCCGCGCGCAGCAGGCGGCGGGAGGCGGGGTTCGGGGGCGAATCCGGGGTCGGGTCCGGCGTGGCGGGCGCGCCCGCCGGGGCGAACTCGCCTGCGGGCGCGGCCGGTTCGGGGGTGTGCTCGGCCGGGACGGCCGGGGTGGCCGGGGTGGCCGGGACATGGGGCTCGGCCGGGGTGGCCGGCACGGCGCTCACGGAGTCGTCGGTCATGTCAGCCGCTCCCACTGCTGCTTGGCGAGGGCCTTGAGGTCCCCGGATTCCACCGGCTTGGGGCTGAAGACCTCCACGGTCATCAGCACCGTGCCGCGCTGGGCGGCGGCGTGGCCGTAGTAGTACTGCTCCTTGGTGTCGGACCACTGCCTGGGTTCCGGGTCCACCCGGTAGCCGCCGTCGGTGTCGTCGGCGAAGGCCTGCCCGTGGAAGGCCGCGGCCTCGTCGATGTGCTCGGGCGTGTACTGGGTGAGCGTGACCCGGTAGCGGATGTCGCCCTTCATCCAGTCCACCTCGGCGGCGCGACGGAAGCCGGACGTGGCGAGGTCCTTGAAGACGACGGCCGCGTCGCCCTTGCGTTCGGCGAGCTCGCCGATCGACATCCAGCCGGGCTTGTCCGGGTAGTCGCCCCAGGCGGTGCTGCCGTCGGGGGCGCTGACCACCAGCTTGCGCAGGTCGCCCTCGATGGCGGGCGGCGGGGGCTGGGCGGCGGCGAGGGCGGCCGGGTCGACCGTCTCGGCCGGGTAGGCGGGCAGGGCGACCTGGAGCGGCGGCAGCGGCGTGGGCGGGCGCTGGGCCTGGATCGCGTAGCCGACGCTGCCGCCGGCCAGCACGCCCACGACCAGGGCGCAGACGGACAGCAGCACCGGGCGGGGGCGGCGCGACGGGCGCGGGGCGGTCTCGGGGCCGGCCGACAGGAAGTCGGCGTAGACGTCCACGGCCGGGGCCGGAGCGGCGGGCTCCGGGGCGGCGGGCTCCGGCGCGGCCGGGGCCTGGTGCGCCGTCCGGTGTGCCATCGCCTCGCCTTCGGCCGACCAGGGGGACGGGGCCGGGACGGGCGGCACCGGCGGGACCGGTGGCACGGGCGGTACGGGCGGCACTGGTGGTACGGGCGGCAGCGGCGGCGTCGGCGGTTCGGCCGACGCGGACGGGTCGGCGGCCGCGGCCGGCGGCTGCTCGGGTTCGGTGGTCACGGAAGCGACTCCAGAGGAGGAGGGGCGGGAGGACGTCGTGGGGCGGGCGCGCGGGCGCGGGCTCAGCCCCCGGAGGCGAGCCACTCGCGCTGGCGCTTCATCAGGTCGTTCAGCAGCGCCTTGTCCGGCGTGCCCTTGACCTCGACGTCGACGGTGTACTGGACGTCGCCCTGGCTGGAGATGCCGGTCATCGAGCCGGTGTAGGCCTCGTTCTTGGGCTTGCGGCGGAAGCCGTGGGCGTTGGGGTCGCCGTCGATGTCGATCGCTTCCTGCGACTTGACGGTGTAGCCCTGGACGAACCGGCTCGCCAGGTCGGCGGAGCCGAAGTGCAGCAGGGTGACGGTGACTTCGGCCGTGCCGTCGGCGGTGCGGTAGGTGCGGGTGGCGCCGTCGCGGTAGCCGAGGCGGCTGAGGATGGTGTCGATGTCGTCCGGCTTGCCGAACATCTCGGAGACGTCGTCGCGGGTCATCGCCATCCCGTCGGCGGGCCCGTAGGACTCGCCGCCGGCCGGGATCGGGAGCAGGAAGTAGCGCAGGTCGCCGTCGTGCTTGCCGCCGCTGACGGTGCCCTTGACGGTGCTGGCCGGGGCGGGCTCGGTCGGGACGGCCGTCGGCACCGGGACGGGTACGGCGGAGGGCGTGGCGCTCGCGGAGGCACTCGCGCCGGCGCTCGCCGGGGCGGCGGTGGCGGTGGCACGCGGCGCGGGTGCGGCGGCCCGGTGGCCGTCCGGCTTGCCGACGGCGACGGTCACCGCGGCGCTGGCCGCCGTGACGGCGAGCAGTCCGGCGGTGGCCAGCGCGACGCCGACGGCGCGCGGCAGCCGGCGCGGGGCCAAGACCGCCGGGGCCGGGTCGGCGGCGGGCACGGGCACGGCAGCCGCTTCCGGCGCGGCTGCGGGCTCGGGCGCGACGCCGGCCGGCTGCGGCTGCTGCTCCGGCGGCGGATCGGTGAACGCGGCGCTCTCGTTCTCGGGCGCGGGCAAAGGACTCCCCCATGGGAATGATCGGAAATGTCGCACGTGGGCCACCGTCGGAAATCCGCTCCCCCGCAGCCTTCCCGGACCGGCCATCACGTCTCTCACCAGGCAGTATGAGAGTCCGATGACATTCTCGCCAACAAAATCAATCACCGCACTCCCGTGCAATGCCCGATGAATCGGACACTCCGTGACCCAACCGCAACAGGCGCCCTGACGGGGTGTCGTGCGTCCGGGTGTCGTGGAGGCCGTGGTTCCGGGCCCGGCTTGAGTTGGAGTGCACTCCAAGTCCTACGGTTCCTTCCGTGGTCAGGGCCGGTCGGCCGGGGCCGCGGCACGGGAACGGGTACGAGGAGAGGACAGGCGCGATGGGTGCTTCGGAGCAGGGGGCCGGGCAGCGGCGGGAGCGGTTCGAGCGGGGCATGGAGGTGCTCACCCGGGTCGACGGGGAGGGCGGGCAGCGGGTGGTGGACGCGCTGGCCGACATCAGCCCGGAGCTGGCCCACCAGGTCGTCGCCTGGGGCTTCGGCGATGTCTACAGCCGCCCCGAACTCGCCCCGCGTGACCGGCAGTTGGTGACGCTGGGGATGCTCACCGCGCTCGGCGGCTGCGAGCCGCAGCTGGAGGTCCACATCAACGCCTCGCTCAACGTCGGCCTCTCCCCCGTCGAGATCACCGAGGCGCTGCTGCACTCGGCCGTGTACTGCGGGTTCCCCAAGGCGCTGAACGCGACCTTCGTCGCCAAGAAGGTCTTCGGCGAGCGCGGCCTGCTGCCGGTCACGGCCGCCTGACGCCGGACCACCCTGCCACCGGGGCGCGGCCGGTGCCATCATGCGGCCATGACGTATTCGGCAGCACGTGACGCGTTGGAGGGCCTGGCGCTCGGGGACGGCTTCGGCGAGCGGTGGTTCCCGCTCTTCCGCACACCGAAGGCGGCGTTCGCACAGATCCGGGCCCGGCGGGTGCCGCCGGAGACCCCGTGGCACTGGACCGACGACACGGCGATGGCGCTGTCGGTGTACGGGATCCTCACCGCGTACGAGGCGGTGCACCAGGAGCGCCTGGCCCAGGCCTTCGGGGCGACGTACCTGGCCGACGCCTACCGCGGCTACGGCAACGGCATGAGCCTGCTGCTGCCCCGGCTGGCCGCGCGGCCGTCGGCGTGGCGCGAGGAGTCGCGCAAGCTGTTCGACGGCCAGGGCAGCCTGGGCAACGGGGCGGCGATGCGGGTGGCGCCGCTGGGCGCCTGGTTCCACGCGGACCTGGACGAGGCCGCGGAACAGGCCGCGCTGTCGGCCGAGGTGACGCACGCCCACCCCGAGGGGATCGCCGGCGCGGTGGCCGTGGCGCTGGCGGCCGCGCTGGCCGCGCGCGGACGCGGCGGCGTCGGGGCTCCGGCACCGGCACCGGCACCGGCCGGGGCCGCCTTCCTCGCCGAGGTGGCCGGGCGCACCCCGGCCGGCCCGGTGCGCGAGGGCCTGTCCCGGGCCGCCGAACTCGCCCCGGACACCGAGCCCTGGCGCGCGGCGGACCTGCTGGGCAACGGGCAGCGGGTGCGGGCCGGCGACACCGTGCCCTTCGCCCTGTGGTCGGCCGCCCACCACCTCGACAGCCTGACCGACGCCCTGTGGAGCACCGCCGAGGGCCTGGGCGACGTGGACACCACCTGCGCGATCACCGGCGGCGTGGTCGCCGCCCGCACCGGGCTGGGCGGTCCGGCCGCCGGCTGGCTCGCCCGGCGCGAGCCCCTGCCGGCCTGGGTGGCCGGCGCCGAGGACGAGACCCCGGTACGCCGCACGGGCTGAGGCCCCGGGCGGACCGGGGCGGCGGGGAGGCTCCCCGCGGCCCCGGCCGCGCGCTGCTCAGGGGGCCAGGCCCGAGGCGGTGAGGGCGGCGGCTGCGGCGGGGCCGGGGCCGTCGGGGGCGTCGGTGCGCCAGGCGAGGTGGCCGTCGGGGCGCAGCAGGGCGGCGGTGGCGGTGTCCCAGCCGGGGTGGGGGCGGGTGAGCGGGGCGCTGTGCAGGGTCAGGCCGGGGCGGGCGAGGTGGTCCGGGCGGGTGGAGCCGGTGAGGTCGAGCAGGACGGGGCGGCCGGGGCGCAGCAGGGTGAACAGGGTGGTGGCGCCGAGGTGGAGGTCGGGGGCGCGGGTGCCGGTGAGCGGGTGGGCCTCGGGTCCGTCGGGGGCGGCGGGGTAGCGGACGGCGAGGCCGGCGGAGCGGGCGGCCAGGGTGTCGGAGAAGGTGGGGACGCCGTCGATGAGTTCGCCGAGCAGGTCGCGCAGGGCGAGGGTCTCGGGGCTGTGGTCGGCCATCAGGCCGCTCTGGGCGCGGGTGCTGCGCAGCAGTTCGGCGCCGACGGGGTGGCGTTCGGCGTGGTAGCTGTCGAGGAGGGTGTCGTCGGCGGTGCCGTGCAGGACGCGGGCGAGTTTCCAGCCGAGGTTGAAGGCGTCCTGGAGGCCGACGTTGAGGCCGGGGCCGCCGGCCGGGAAGTGGCTGTGGGCGGCGTCGCCGGCCAGGAGGACGCGGCCGTGGCGGTAGTGGGCGGCCTGGCGGGCGGCGTTGCCGAAGGTGGAGAGCCGGCCGGGGTCGCGCATGCCGTAGTCGGTGCCGGCGATGTGGCGGACCTTGGTGCGCAGTTGGTCGAAGGTGGGCGGGCCGTCGGGGCGGGTGCGGTTGGTGGCGGCGTCGTTGCCGACGACGCGGTGGATGCCGCCGGGCAGCGGGAAGACCATGAGGGCGCCGCGCTCGTTGGCGAGGGCGGGGGTGCGGGGCGGGGTGTCGAGGACGACGTCGCCCATCCAGGCCCAGAAGGTGGCGGGGGTGCCGGGGAAGTCGATGCCGGCGGCGCGGCGCACGGTGCTGCGGGAGCCGTCGCAGCCGACCAGGTGGGCGGTGCGCAGGCGGTAGGGGCCGTCGGGGCCTTCGACGTGGACGGTGACGGCTTCGTCGTCCTGGGTGAGGCCGGTGACGCGGTGGCCGCGGCGCAGGTCGGCGCCGGCGGCGACGGCGTGCTCGGCGAGCAGGTGTTCGGTGCGGGCCTGGGGCAGGGCGAGGGTGTAGCGGTGGGGGGTGTCGAGGCGGGTGTAGTCGAGGCGGGCGGGCAGGGCGGCGAAGTGTCCGGCGGGGATGCGGACGCCTTCGGCGAGGAAGGGTTCGAGCAGGCCGCGGGAGTCGAGCATCTCCAGGGTGCGCGGGTGCAGGGAGGTGGCCCGGGAGTGCGGGTCGGGTTCGGTGCGGGTCTCCAGGAGTGTCACCTCGGCGCCGTGCAGGCGCAGTTCGGCGGCGAGCCAGAGGCCGACGGGGCCGGCTCCGGCGATGACGACCTGGTGGGTGGGTGTGGTCATGGGTGTCCCCTCCACGGTTCTTGGTCAGTGACCAATGGCGTTGGCCCCAGCACACTAGGTCAGTGACCAAGAAGCAAGCTCCGCCCGCCGGGCAGCCCCGGCTGGACACCGCCGCCGTGGTGCGCGCGGCCCTCGACCTGCTCGACGACAAGGGCGCCGGCGCGATGTCGGTGCGCGGCGTCGCCGAGCGCCTGGGTGTCCGGATGAACACCGTGCTGTGGCACGCCAAGACCAAGGGCCGGCTGCTGGAACTGATGGCCGACGCGATCGTCGCCGGGGTCGACCCGGACGGCCTGCCCGGGCCCTGGCGGGAGCGGGTGCGCGAGCTGTCCCACCGCTACCGGCGCGCCCTGCTGGCCCACCGCGACGGGGCGCTGATCGTCGCCGGGACGTACGCGGCCGAGCCGGCCACCCTGCGCCACGCCGACGCCGTACTGGCCGCACTGCTGGAGGGCGGGCTGGACGAGCAGCGCGCGGCCTGGACGTTCTGGAGCATCCAGTACCTGGCGCTCGGCCTGACCCAGGAGCAGCAGGCCCTGGCCGCCCAGAGCGGCGAGCACTCCCTGGCCGGGGCGCTGGCCGACGGCGCCCACCCGGCGCTGGGCCGGGTCGCGCGGCACCTGGAGGGCGACGACTTCGACGCGCGGTTCGCCTTCGCCCTCGACCGGCTCCTCGAACAGCCTGGCACGGCGGGCTAGTTCGCGACCACCGGGCGCGGCGGGGCGGTCCGCGACCGCCGGGCCGGCGAGGAGGGCGCGGCCGGTGCGGCCGTGGCGATGTCGCAGCCCTGTCACCGTCGCGGGAGAAGCCTGGCCACGGGGGCCGGGCGGGCCCAGGATCGGGAGCGGTGGCGGGACTGCGGCGTCGGGGGCGGGTGTGACCGGGACGGGGTTCGAACGACGGTGCGTGGCGGTGACCGCGGCGGCGACGGTGACGTCGGCGCTCGCGGGCTCGGCCTCGCTGTGGCCGTGGTCGCAGGACGACCCGGTGCCCGGGTGGCTGTGGTGGCTGTGCGCCGCGGCGGCGGCGGCGCTCCCGGCGGCCTGGCTCCCGGTGCGCCGCCGCGCCCCGGAGCGGGAGCGCGGGACGGGCACCCGGGCGGTGGGGTTCCTGCTGCTGGCACTGCTCACGGTGTTCCTGGCCGCGCAGGTCGCCGGCACCGTGCGGGAGCGGCTGGGCCATCCGCGCCGTACGACGGCCTGGGTGACGGGCTGCCGGGTGAGCGGCCAGGAGCCGGGCGGGGACGGCGGCGGCCTGGGTGCGAAGACCTACGCCTGCACGTTCCGCTGGAGCGTCGACGGGCGGGAGTTCAGCGCGGAGCGGCCGCAGGGGCCGTATCCGCGGGGCCACGAGATCACGGTGTGGCTGGACGAGCGGGGGCGGATGAGCACCGGCCGGCCGAGCTGGCTGTCGGTGCCGCTGTTCGCCCTGCCCCTCCCGTTCACCGTCTACGGCGCGGTGTTCCTGGGCCGCTGGACGGCCGAGGACCTGAGGGAGCGGTGGCACCGTGGGGGGGGGGGGGGGGGCCCCCCCCCCCCGCGGGGGCGGGGGGGGGGGGGGGGCCAGCGGGGGGCCCCACCCGGTTTGGCCGCAAAACACAAAAGTAGGCC
>NZ_JBHYGR010000055.1:9009-25406 GCF_042738155.1 Kitasatospora sp. NPDC059088
CCCGGCCCCTGGGGGGGGGGCGCCCCGGGGCGGTGGGGCGGCGCCGCCCCCCCCCGCACGGGGACGTTGAGGGGAGCGGGGAAGCGCGCGGGACCGCACGTGATGAGCAGTCAATCGACATATGTCGCCGGACTGCATATGGTGGGTGGGCGCGACCGCACCGCCGTGCCGTCGCGCCCCCGCATCCGCACGCGAGAGGACCGCCGTGCCCCAACACCCGCGCACCGCCCGTACCTTGGCCGTCGCCGCCGCCACCGTGGCGCTGGCCCTGACCGCACCGACCGCCCTGGCCGCGCCGGCACCCGCACCGGCGTCCGCGCCGAGCGCCGGCGGCGCCGACCCGGTGCCCGCCCTGGTCGAGGGCCGGGACACCGCCGCCCCGCAACTGGTGACCGGCCTGGCCGAACCCGCCCCCGGCGACCCGGTCCGGGCCGCCCGGGACCACCTGGCCGCCCACCCCGAGCGCTACCGCGTCGACACCGGCGAGCTGACCGAACTCGCCTCCACCCCCGGCCCCGACGGCCGGCGCACCGTCAGGTTCGAGCAGCGCCACGGCGGGATCCCCGTCCTCGGCGGCCAGTACCTGGTGCACCTCACCGGACAGGGCGACGCCCAGAAGGTCGAGTCGGTGGGCGGACGCTACTTCACCGGCCTGACCGCCCCCACCACCCCCGCCGTCCCGGCCGAGGCCCTGCGCGCCGCCGCGCTCGACGCGCTGAGCGACCCGCAGCAGCGCACCGGCGCCACCGCCGAGGACCTGGGCGCCGTCGTCCTGCCCGGCGGCCCGGGCCGCCTGACCGAGCACTACACCGTGCGCCCCGGCTCCGGCGGAACCGGCGGAACCGGCGGAACCGGCGCCACTGCTCGCGAGGTGTACGTCGACGCCACCACCGGCACCGTCGCCCTCGCCCACGACGCCCGCGCGCCCCGCCCGGCGGCCGCGACCACGGCCGCGCCCACGGCCCCCGGTGCCGCCACCGCCGACGGCCTGCGCCCCGCCACCGGCACCGCCCCCGACGCCCACGGGCGCCCCGCCGCCGTCAACATCGCCCAGCGCCCCGACGGCGGCTACCAGCTCACCGACCTCACCCGCCCCGCCGCCGTCACCACCTACGACGCCGGCGGCCGCGACGCGGGCGACTTCGACCACGTCATGCCCGCCGACGCCGTCCCCGCCTCCTCCCCCACCCCCGCCTTCCCCGCCGCCACCGGGGACGACGGCGCCACCGACGCCCACGTCAACGCCGGGATCGTGTACGACTTCTACCGCGACCGCCTCGGCCGCAACAGCCTGGACGGCCAGGGCGGCCCGATCGTCTCCGTGGTCAACGTCAGCGACCACGGCGCCCCGTTCCCGAACGCCTTCTGGGACGGCGGCAAGATGGTCTACGGCGCCCTCCCGGGCCACTACCCCTTCTCCGCCGCCCTGGACGTCTCCGGCCACGAGATGACCCACGCCGTCATCGACCACACCGCCAACCTGACCTACTTCGGCCAGTCCGGCGCCATGAACGAGGCCCTCGCCGACTACTTCGGCAACGCCATCGAGGTCACCGCCCGCGGCCTGGCCATGGACGACCCCACCGCCGCACTGCTCGGCGAGTCGCTGTGCCGCACCGGCACCCCGCAGGACTGCGCGAACCGCCGCCTGGACGACCACCGCACCACCGTCGACGACTACCTGGGCACCCTGGACGTCGACACCGGCGGGGTGCACCTGAACTCCACCATCTTCGGCGGCGCCCTGTGGGACGTGCGGCGCACCCTCGACCCGCTCACCGCCGACCGGGTCGTCTACCACGCCCTCGCCGACTACCTCACCCCCTCCGACGACTTCCTCGCCGGACGCGACGCCGTCCTCGCCGCCGGCCGCGACCAGGGCCTGGACAAGCGCCAACTGCGCGCCGTCGCCGCCGCCTTCGACGCCCACGGGATCCGCGCCGGCTGGCAGCAGCGGCTCGGCATGGACGCCCGCACCCTGCTGCCCGCCGCCCCCAACGGCCAGGCCACCCCCGTCGCCGCCAACGGCCACTGGGTACTCCTGGCCGACGGCCCCGACGGCAACGGGCTGTACACCGGCACCACCGACGGCCGCGGCAAGCCCGTACGGCTCAGCCCCCAGGACGGCCGCTTCCACAGCTGGGCCGCCACCGACGGCACCACCGCCGTCTGGGAGGCCCAGGGCGGAACCGGCGGCCCCGGCAAGGAGATCCTCACCGCCCCGCTCACCGGCACCGGCCCGGTGCGCAGCCTGCTGCGCACCACCGACAGCCTCGACGGGCTCCAGGTCTCCGGCCCGGACACCGCCTACGCGCTCACCGACCACACCACCGGCCGCACCCGGGCCTACCTCGTCCACGACGGGGCCCCGGCGGTCGGGATCCCGCTGCCCGAGGGGCACGGCCTCTTCGGCCTGACCCTGCGCGACGGCCTGATCGGCTGGACCGAGACCTGGCAGGACGGCGACCGGACGGTGACCGCCCCGACCGTCTACTCCATCGCGGCGGGCAAGGTCACCGCCCAGTACACCGCGCACGCCCCGGCCGGCTCCGGGCCCAGCCGCACCTCCTCCACCCTGCTGGCGGGCGGGCGCCTGGTCTGGCTGGACACCCCCGTCGACCCGGCCGGGCGCAGCACCATCCGCTCGGGCGCGGTGGACGGCTCGGGGATCGTGGACGTGCTGGCCGCGAGCTCCCCGCAGGCCCCCCGGTTCGCCACGCTGACCGCCTCCGACCAGGCCGTCAGCTACCAGCTGACGTCGGCGAAGCCGGCCGGCGGCTGGACCAACGCGGCGCTGCCCAAGCTGTGGCAGGTGCCGCTGGCGGGCGGCCCGGCGCAGCGGGTCTCCTGCGACCGCGGCGGCCAGTACGCGGTGGCCGCCGACCGGGGCACCCGGGTGGTGTGGCTGGACGCCACGGCGGGGCGCGCCGACCTGGTGACCCGGGAGCGCCCGGCGGGCGGCTGCTGAGCTCCGGCCTGGACTCCCGCCCGCGTCAACTCCCCTGCCGCCGCCCGTACTTCTCCGGGCGGCGGCTCGGCCGTTCGGCGTCCAGGAGGGCGAGCACCTCGCGCACCGCCACCCGCCCGGCCCTGCGGTACGCGTACTCGCCGGTGTCCACGTCGTGCACCGTGGTGTGGTGCACGACCAGCGCCAACGCCGTTACGGTGCCGGGTAGTTGCTCGGCCAGCTCGGCACGCACACCCTCGACCAGGGCGGCGTGGTAGCGGTCGAGGTCTCCGGGCCCGGGGGTCCCGCGCACGGTGGCGCCGTCGGCGACCTCCAGGTGCACGCCCTCCTCCCACGGCTCGAAGTCGACCGTGGCGTCGGCGACGGCGCTCGGGCAGCCGCCCTGGAACACGTAGCGGGCGCGCACGCCGCGTACCGGGCGGGGCGGGAAGGCCGCCGGCCCCGGGCTCACGCGCTCCGGGCTCACGCGTGGGTGATCTCGACCTCGGTGATCACCACGTCCTGGACCGGGCGCTCGCCGTCGGTCTCGGCGGCGGCGATCGCGTCCACCACGGCCTTGGAGGCGGCGTCGGCGACCTGGCCGAAGATGGTGTGCTTGCGGTTGAGGTGGGTGGGGGTGCCCACCGTGATGAAGAACTGCGAACCGTTCGTGCCCGGGCCGGAGTTGGCCATCGCCAGCAGGTACGGCCTGGTGAAGAACAGCTCCGGGTGGAACTCGTCCGGGAAGGCGTAGCCGGGCCCGCCGGTGCCGGTGCCGGTCGGGTCGCCGCCCTGGATCATGAAGCCCTTGACCACCCGGTGGAAGGTCGTGCCGTCGTAGTACGGGCCGCTGCCCGGCTCCCCGGTTCGCGGGTCGGTGTACTCCCGGGCGCCCTCGGCGAGTTCGACGAAGTTGCGGACCGTCTTCGGCGCGTGGAACGGGAACAGTTCCAGCCGGATCGGGCCCGCCGTGGTGTGCAGGGTGGCGAACCGGGCGTTGGCCACGGGTGTCTCCTTCGTCGTCGGTCCTGTTCGGTGTTCGGATCCGCATCCTGGCACATGCGAGGATTCGTGGCCGAACCGGTGAAGGAAGAAGAGGGGTGACACCGAGATGGTCGGAGCGGTGCTGGTCGGGGTGCTGGTGCTGGTGCTCGCCGGGTGCGGGTGCGTGGTGTGGGCCTCGCGCGGCGGGCCGGGGTGGGTGCGCGCGGTGGCGGCGGTGACGCTCGGTGCGGGCGACCTGCTGCGCGGCGCGGAGCAGCGCCGGCGGCGGCGCAGGCAGCGGGAGCGGTGGCTCCTGGGCAGCAGCAACGGCAGCGGCAGCGGCGAGGGTGGCGGGGACGGGAGCTGAGGGGGTGCCGGACGGGCAGCGGCTGCGGCGGGTCTTCGAGGCGGTGCCGGCCGAGGCGCTGGCCGGGCGCGGGGTGGCGACCTGCCTGGGTCTGGACGACCCGACCGAGGGGGCGCTGTGGGCGGTGTACGGCGCCGCGACCGGGCACTGCGCCGGGCCCGGGGCGGGGACGGTCGAGGAGCTGGTGGCGGCCGCCCGCCGGGCCTTCGAGGGGCAGTTGGACGGCTCCGACGCGGCGCGTTGGCGTGAGCGGCTCGCGCGCAGGTTCACCGAAGGCGGGCGCTGAGCTCGGGGGCCGGACGCGAGCGGGGGTCAGCCCTCGGTGTGTCGGTCCCGGCGTGTCAGTCCCGGCGTGTCAGCTCTCGGCGGAGCGGCGGCGCGAGAGCGCGACCAGGGCCGCGCCCGCGGCGAGGGCCGCGGCGGCGCCGCCGGCCTCCCAGCCGAGGCCCTCGGTGCCGGTGGCGGCGAGCGAGCCGCTGCCGGTGGTGCTGGTGGCGCCGGTGACCGTGGTCCCGGTGGTGCCGGTGCTGCCGGTCCCGGTCAGGGCGGCCGGCTGGACGGTCTGCGGCTGCTGGGCGCCCTGGTCCTGCTGCCCGGCGGGCTTGTCGGCCGGCTTCTCGGCGGGCTTGCCGGCGGCGGCCTCGTCCGCGGCGCGGGCCGTGGCCCAGCCCTCGGCGAGGAACTTGACGATGTCGTCGTAGCTGCCCTCCAGCGCCTTGCCGGCCGCCGCGCGCACGGCCGGGCCGCCGGTCTCCATGAGCTGGGAGACCTTGACGCGGTTGTCGGTGGCGCGCAGCTTGGGCAGGTCGCTCAGGAACTGGGCGACGTCGGCGGGGGTGCCGGCGAGGGCCTTCTTGGCGGCCTCGGTGGTGTGCGGGCCGGTGTTCTTGTCGGACAGCGCGACGAAGAGCGCGACGCGGTCGTCCGAGGCCTTGGCCTTGGGGTAGCCCTCCGCCAGCCACTTCGCGACGTCCGCGTCGCTGCCGTCCAGCGCCTTGTTGGCGCCCTCGCGCACCTCGCGGCCGCCGGTGGCGAGCAGCTGGGAGACCTTGACGCGGTTGTCGTCGGCGCGCTGCCTGGGCAGCTCGACGTCGAGGAAGTGCCGCAGCTCGGCGGCGCCGCCCTTGAGGGCCTTCTCCCCCGCCTCGCGCACGCCGCGGCCGGTGTCCGGGTCGGCCAGGAGCTTCTGGATCTCGGCGCGGTCCGCGTCCTCGGCCTGGGCGGCCGGCAGGCCCTCCGAGAGGAACTTCAGCAGCTCCGCCTCGCTGCCCTGCAGCACCTTGCCGCCGGCCGCGCGCACGGCCGGGCCGCCGCGGTGCATGTACTGGGAGACCTTCACCCGCAGGTCGTCCAGGCGGTTCTTGGGGAAGTCGATCTCCAGGAAGTGCCGCAGCTGGGCGGCGTTGCCCTTGAGGGCCTGCTCGGCGGCCTCGCGCACACCGGGGCCGGTGTTCTTGTCGTCCAGGAGCTTCTGGATCTCGGCGCGGTCGCGCTGCTCCTGCCCCTCGGGGGCCTGGGGGCGGCTGCTGGTGCCCGGGCCGCCGTTGACGCCGTCGTCGCCGGGGGTGACGTCCGGCGTGGAGCCGGAGGCGGTGTCAGGGCCGGTGAGCCCGGTGGGCTGGGGGGCGTCGGCGGCGGAGGCCGAGGAGGGGAAGAGGACGGCGGGCGCCAGGACCGCGGCGGCGACGACGGTGGACACCCGGGGCAGCTTCATGCGGGCAGACCTGTTTTTCCTGTGAAGAGATCTTGAACGCCCGACAGCATAGGTCCTTTTTTGCTATTGCCATACCAGGTATTTGCCGAGCTCTCCCAGACCGGAACAAACCGTCAGCGCCTGTCGGCGACGGCCCCTAAGGTGGGCGCGTGAGCTTTCACCTCGTCGTCGGACACGGGCCCGCCGGGGCCGCCACCACCCGCCTGCTGGCCGAACAGGGCCACGAGGTCCGGGTCGTCACCCGTACCGGGCGCCCCGCCGCCCCCGCCGACGGCGTCGAGCACCTCGCCCTGGACGCGAGCGACCCGGCGCGGCTGGCCGAGGCCGCGCGCGGGGCCGTCGCGATCCACGGCTGCGCCGCGCCGCCGCTGCCGCAGTGGGCCGGGCACTGGCCCGCGCTCGCCGCCGCGCTGTGCGCGGCCGCCGAGGACAGCGGGGCCGTCCTGGTGATGCTCGGCAACCTGTACGGCTACGGCCCGGTGGAGCGGCCGATGACCGAGGACCTCCCGCTCGCCGCCACCGGTCCCAAGGGCCGGGTCCGCGCCGCGGCCTGGGAGCAGGCCCGGGCCCTGCACGAGGCCGGGCGGATCCGCGCGGTCGAGGTGCGGGCCTCCGACTTCTTCGGCCCCGGCGTCACCGAGGGCGGCCACCTCGCCTCGCGCGCCGTGCCCGCCCTGCTCAGGGGCCGCCCGGTCGCCGTCCTCGGCGACCCGGACGCCCCGCACAGCTGGACCTACCTGCCCGACGTCGCCCGCGCCATGGTCGAGGTCGCCGGCGAGGAGCGCGCCTGGGGCCGCCCCTGGCACGTCCCCACCGGCCCCGCCCTGCCCGTGCGCACCATGGTCGAGCGCCTCACCGCCGAGGCCGGCACCGACCCCGTCCCGGTGCGCCGCCTCTCCCCCGTCCTGCTCGCCGCGGGCGGCCTGTTCTCCCCGCTGCTGCGCGAACTGCGCGAGACCCGCTACCAGTTCGACCGCCCCTTCGTCGTGGACTCCAGCGCCTACGAGGCCGCCTTCGCCGTCCGCGCGACCCCGCTGGAGGAGCAGCTCGCGGCCACCGTCGCCTGGTGGCGCGAGCGGTCGTAGCCGGGCGGGCCCCAGCGGCGGGCGGCCGCAGGGGCCCGGGGGGCGGCAGGGGCACCGGGGCGGCAGGTGACGGACCGGCGTACGGGGCGGTAGCGGCGCGTGGCAGGATGACCACCGCACGTACGCGAATCGTCGTACGTCCGTGCGCAGTTCGCCTGCCCAGGATCGGGGGGATCCTTGTGTCCACGACCAGAACTCCAGTCGCCGCCGGTGCGGTGGTCGCCGTCGCCGCGGCCGTCGCCCTGACCGGGTGCGCGGCCAACAATCTCGACCTGCCCAGCCCGCTGTCGGCGGGCAGCGCCTCGCCGTCCGGACCCGCCGTCACGGCCGCCCCGCCCGTCGGCACCACGCCGACGATCGACGCCGCCCCGCCCACCGCCCCGCCCGTCGTCAGCTCCCCGAGCCCCACGGCGAGCGGCCCGAAGCCGCTGAGCGGGCGCCAGTTGAAGCCGCTGCTGCCCACCTCGGCGACCCTGCCGGCCGGCTGGACGATGAAGGACAGCAGCGAGACCGACACCGGCGACAACTTCGAGGACGATCCGTACCCGACGCTGACGGACAACCCCTGCAACTGGCTGACCACCGCGGGCGGGAACAGCCTCGCGATGGGCTACCAGACCGCGCACGCCGAGGAACTCGTGTCCGAGGACGTCAACGAGGCCGGGATCCACCTGGGTTCCTACTTCCCCGGCACCGCCACCAAGCAGCTCGCCCTGATCCGCGCCTACGCCGACAAGTGCAAGACCTACACCGGCCAGGACTGGGACAAGAAGCCCGTCCCGCACACCGTGACGGTCACCTCGGTGCCCAACCTCGGCGACGAGGCCATCGAGGTGAAGAACTCCCCGACGGGCCCGTACGCGACCCGGGACGTGCTCGCCGTCCGGATCGGCGACAAGGTCCTCCTCCTGGACGGCGACAACATCGTGGACCGGCTGCCGCACATCAAGGACCTCGCCGTCCCCATCGTCCAGCACATCCAGCAGGTCAGTCCCTGAGACCCGGGGCCCGGCGGCGCACTCGGCGTCCTCGACACCCCCGGCGTCCTCGGCGTCCTCGGCGTCCTCGGCGTCCTCAGTGCGCCTGGAGGCTGTCCGCGCCCCGGTAGCCGGCCGGCACGCCCTCGATCAGGATGATGTCGGCGTTCATGTGCCGGGTGCGCAGCGGCAGGATCTCCCGGTAGGCGGGCGAGTCCCACCAGGCGCGGGCCCGCTCCAGGTCGGGGAACTCGATGACGATCGTGCCGCCGGTGCCCCAACTCCCCTCCACCGTCTCGTACGTGCCGCCGTGGACGACGAAGCGGCCGCCGAAGGGGTCGAGGGTGGCGTCGATGCGCTCCAGGTACTCCACGATGTCGGGGCCGAACTCGACCGAGTGGACCTGGGCGATCGCGTAGGCGGTCATGGGGGTGCTCCTGGGGGGTTCGCCGTGGGTGGTTCCTGCTGACGTCCCCGACGGTAGGGCGTGGGGGGTGGCGGGCGAATCGGTCGCGTATCGGTAGGTCGGTGGGTCGGTAGGTAGGTAGGTAGGTCGGTAGGTCGGCAGGGGTGACGTACGGACGCCCTCGGGGGTGCCGGGCGGGTCCGAGAAAGCTCGGATACCGGCGGGTGACGGGTTCCTGACAGGGTGGGGGTCGGTCGGCCGGCCGTACCGCCCTCGCTCCCCTGCCCCTGCCTCCTCGATCTGGAGATCCCTTGCGCTCGCTCATCCGACGCATCGTCCTCTCGGCCGCGCTCGCCCTGGGCGGCCTGGCGCTCGCCCCCGGCGCGGCCTCGGCCGACACCCCTGCGACGGTCCTGTTCAACCAGGCCTCCGAACGCTGTCCCGACGGCGCGGTGTGGGACACCCAGGACATGCACCCCTGCGCGCCCTCGAACAACCCGGGCAAGTGGGTGTTCACCCCGGTCCCGGGCTGGAACGGCGTCTACACGATCAACAACGAGGTCGACAAGCGCTCCTGCCTGACCGCCTCCGACAGCCGCCCGAGCGGCACCCAGTGCTACACGAACGTGACCAGCCAGATGTGGAGGATCACCCCGTACACGGCGGCCGGCCAGACCGCGAAGTACGACATGGTCGGGGTGCGGATCCAGAACGTCTCCAGCTCGCTGTGCCTGGACAACACCGAGAAGAACTTCGGCGGCTGGAAGCTCTACATGTTCGGCTGCAACGACGGCGCCTACCAGCAGTGGGACATCTACCGCAGCAGCTACGAGGCCCTGTTCGGCCCGGTCGGCGCCCACAAGGGCATGACCTGGGCCAACCTGGAGCAGCGCGCCGACAACGTGGTGCACGTCGGCTACGACACGGCCAGCAACCCGTACCAGGGCGACACCCCGGCCGGCACCCAGCTGCCGGTGCTGTGCCTGCGCAAGGACGGCCGCCCCGCCCCGGCGGGCGTGCCCACCAGCGGCTTCCACAGCTGGGCCGGCGGCGAGGTGAAGGCCACCGCGCCGGTGCCCGGCACCCAGCTGAGCAGCCGGGCCACCGCCGACCAGCTGTGCGCGGCCTCCTTCGGGGCGGGCTTCCGGATGGCGGAGTTCCACGACGCGTCGGGCTGGGGCCTGTGGGCCAACGGCACCCTGCCGACCCAGACCAGGTTCTGGACCGCGATCGACGACCAACCGGCCAACCCGTGGAGCTGACCGCCACGGCGGCGCGTCACGGGTGATCGGGGGCGGGGGCGGGTGCCGAGCAGTGGCACCCGCCCCCGAATTTTTCGGTCACCCTCGGCCTGCTCCCGGCCATTCGTTCGTACGTCCACCGACAACGGGGGCCCGCTTCCCTAGCCTTCGGTCCGTGGCCAAACGACGTGACATCGAGCGGGAAGTGCTGGGCACCATCGGCGAACTGGCGGCCGCCCGGCTGCCCACGGCCGAGCTGTTCCGGGAACTGCACGCCCTGCTCCAGGGCCCCCTCGGCTTCGACGGCGGGTGCTGGCACGGCACCGACCCGGTCACCGGGTTCCCCACCTCCACCGTCGCCTCCGGCCTCGACCCCGCCCGCTTCGAACAGGCCGTCCGCCTGGAGCTCCAGGGCGAGGACGCCACCACCTTCGAGGCCATCCGCGCCGCCGGGCACCGGGTGCAGAGCATCGGCCGCGCCACCGACGGCCAGCCCGAACGCAGCCTCCGCTACCGGGAGTTGCTCCAGCCCTGCGGCTACGGCGACGAACTGCGGATCAACTTCGACCTCGGCGGCGGCCGCTGGGGCAGCGCCGCGTTCATGCGCGAGAACGGCCGCGGCCCCTACGAGCTGCCCGAACTGCGCCTGGCCGCCCGCCTGGTCACCCCCGTGGGCACCGCCCTGCGCGCCGCCCACCGCGCCTCGCTGTGCCCCACCCGCACCACCACCGCACTCCCCGCCCCGGCCCCGGCCGTCGCCGTCCTCGACGTCCACGGCCGGCTGCGCTCCGCCGACGCGGCGGCCCGCGACCTCATCGCCCGGATGGCCGAACCCGGCGGCCTCGTCCCGGGCGTGCCCAGCGGCTTCCTCACCGTCGCCCGCCAGGCCGCCCGCACCGGCCGCCCCGCCGAGGTCCGGGTGTGCACCCCCGACGGCCAGTGGCTCGCCCTGCACGCCACCCCGCTCGACGGCCCGGCCGACGGTGTCGCCGTCATCGCCTCCCCCGTCTCCCCCGTCCAGCACCTGCCGCTCGCCGTCCTCGCCCACGGCCTGTCCCCGCGCGAACAGCAGGTCGCCCTCCACGCGGTGCGCGGCACCAGCACCAAGGACATCGCCGCCCTCCTGCACCTGACCGTCCCCACCGTCCAGCAGCACGTGGGCGCCATCCTCGACAAGACCGGCACCCGCACCCGCCGCGAACTCGTCACCCTCCTGATGGCCGGCCACCTCCCCACCCTGGGCCTGCCGCCGCAGTGACGGGGTTGCGGTACGTACGCCCTGACGGTTCGTGTAGCATCCGCCCAGCTCGAACACATGATCACGCGAACGGGGTGGGCCGGATGCCGCAGGAAGACGACAGCAGCGGGACGACGAAGCGGCGCCGGCAGGCCCTGGCCGTCGCGGCGGGGGCGTGCGTCCTCGGCGCGGCCGGGCTCGGCGGGGCGCTGCTGCTCACCGGCTCGCACGGCAGCACCGCCCCGGCGGCGCAGGACGCGGCGGCCACGTCCAGCCCCTCCCCCGCGGCCACGCCGTCCGGCACGCCCTCGGCCTCGCTGTCGGCCTCCCCCTCGGCCTCGGTCGAGGCGCCGACGACGGCCCCGGTGCCGGGGGAGACCGGGACGCCCACGGCCGTCCCCACCGTCGTCCCCGCGGCCGACCAGGCCGAGGACGGGGCCGAGGCCGCGCCCGAGCCCGCCGCCACCAAGCCGGCCCCGGCCCGCCCCCGCACCACCCAGGCCCCGGCCGCCCACGCCCCGGCCGCCCCGGCGAAGAAGCAGCCCGCGGCCGAGCAGCCGCCCGCCCCCGAGCCGGCCCCGGCCCCGGCCCCGGCCCACACTGGGAACCCGATGTTCGAACCGACCGTTCCGCCCCGGCCGGTCCCGCCGGCCCCCAAGCCGGTCCGCACCGACACCCCCTGCCCGCCCGGCCAGGCCATCACCTGGGACGGCTGCCGCCCGCTGCTCGGCCCGGTCATCACCCTGGGCCCGACCACCCCGCACGGCTGAGCGACCCGGGTCCGGCCGTCGGGGCGGTGGGGATCACGGCTGGCGCGAGCGCCACAGGTCGGGGCCCATCGACCGGTCCAGGTACTCGTCGGCGTCGGGGAACCCACCCTCGATGACGGCCGCGAGGAACTCGGCCATGCCGCCGTCGAAGCGGACCATCTCACTGATGCTGAAACGCCACACCACGACCGGCCACTCGTCGGGGTCGCCGGCCGAGGTGTCCCAGCAGAAGTAGTCACAGCCGGTGTTGTTGGCCCACGCGAGCAGGCACCCCTTCGCCGGGAACGGCTCGTACGGGCGGCCGGACACCCCGTCCCAGGTGTACCACTCCGCCAGCATCTCCCCGACGTCCTTGTTGAAGTAGTAGAGGCTGTTGAAGGTCTCCTCCTCCGGGCCTCCGGGTTCGAGCACCGGCGACGCGAACCTGATGTCCCCGCCGAACTCGAGATAGCCGTACCGTTCCACGAGCTCGCGGTAGTCCGAGGGCAGCCGGACCCCGAGCCGGTCGATCGACCCCTCCCAGTCCACCTCGGCGCGCTCCCGGCCGGAATCACCCATGATCTGTACGAGCCTGTCGATACCGCTCGTCATGTCACCCCGCACAGCGCTCAGTCCCACCAGAAGCTCCACTGGTGGGAGTCGACGAGCTGCTCGGCGTAGGCGGTGAGGGTGCCGGCGCCCTGGTGGACCTGGTCGGGGCAGAAGGCGGCGTGCTCGGCGGCGAGCGGGAGCGCCTCGGCGACGGTGGCGGGCGGGACGGGGACGCTCAAGTGGAGGGTGTCGAAGCCGACTTCGACGAGCTGCGCGCCGAAGCGGCGTTCCCAGTCGGCGAGGACGGCGGCGATCCTGGCGGTGTCGTTCTCGTGGTTCAGCGGCCCGCTCCACCCGCACGCGGCCAGCGCCTCGGCGCCGCTGCGGGCGGGCACCAGGCCCAGCCGTACGTCCTTGAAGGACGCCAGGACCTCGGCCAGGCCGCGCGCCTCGGCGTCGGCCACACCCGCCGGGACGGTGACGGCGGGGGCGGGCCCGGGCCAGGTCCGGCCGTAGGGAGCGAGGACCTCGGCGAGTTCCCCGTCGTCGCCGCCGTCCTCGTCCTCGTCCTCCTCGCTACCCGCCTCCCACCAGGTGCGCAGCAGGGCGGCCGAGTCGTACGACCCGAAGTCGGAGACGTGCTCGGGGAACAGCTCGCCGGACAGCCAGGGGCGGAAGTCCGGGTCGCCGGCGCTCAGCGGGCTCAGCAGCAGCGGCCACAACCCGCTGCGCGGGTGGGCGCGGTGCAGCTCGGCCCACAGGCCGGCGGGCGCGGGCCCGTCACTGATCCACAGCAACGGCTGCGTGCCCGCCCCCTCGTCCCCGACGACGGGACGGCCGGGCGGCAGGGGGACGGGCGGGGCGGTGTCGAAAGGCCAGGTCATGCGGTGAACGGTAGGGGCGGGCACTGACAGCGGGCCGGCCGGTGTCGGTCAGTCGGGGCGCTGGCCGTGGAGGAGGAGGGGGAGGGCGCGGCCGGTGAGGGCTTCGGCGGTGCGGGCGGCCTGGGAGGGGGCCATGTGGTTGGGGAGTTCGTGGACGGGGACGAAGCGGGCGCCGTGCAGGCGGCTTCGCTTCTGGGGCGGGACGGTGAGGGGGTGTTCGTCGCGCAGGGTGCCGCCGTCGAAGACGAGGTTGAAGCGTTCCAGGTAGCGGTCGGAGGGGGTGTAGTCGAGGGCGACGGCGTGGGTCAGGCGCAGGATGATGCCGGTCTGAGCGTGGAGGTGGCGGGCGGCGGCGCGGTGCGGGGGCTCGTTGGCCTTGCCGGGGCCGCCGGGCAGGATCATGCCGTCGAGGTAGTCGGGGTCGACGAGCAGGACGTCGCCGTTCTGGTTGCGGACCAGGACGAGGCAGCCGAGCCGGCAGATCGGGGGCTTGGCGAGGAGGCGGGGGTCGTGCACGGGGTTCACTTCCTGAGGACGTACAGCAGGACAGCGGAGAAACAGGCCCACCAGAGCAGGCGGGCGAGGAGTTCAGTCGTCATACGTGAGGCGCTCGTAGCGCAGGCCCTTGCGCAGCAGGTCCACGATCCGCAGCAGATCGAGCGGACGGGCCGTGAGGTGCAGCAGGTACTCGCAGGTGGAGCGGCCGGTGTCCCAATCCACCTCCAGGGTGGGCAGGTTGACCCGGCCCAGGGCGAGAACAGTGGTCAGGTCGTCCAGGACGGCGGCGGCCTGCCGGCGCTGCTCGGCCGTGACACGGGAGAGGGTCACAACTCCCCCGGCCGCTTGTGGACTTCGAAGAGCCGCCAGGCCGAGAACGCCTCGGTGAAGGAGGAGAAGCCGCTGCGCTCACCGTCGGGCCTGCACAACCACGCCCCGGTGCACTCGTTGCGCACCCGGTAGCACCGGTCCTCGGTGTCCCAGCGGACACCGTAGCCATGGAGCTTGGCTGGTTGAGGGGGCTTCATGACCATGACTGATCACCTTCCGTGCGGATCTGTAGTCACACGAGTCGATTCACAACCGACTTCACTTTCCGTGCCTCAAGCGTCGCTCACCGCAGCTACCCTGACCAGCGTGGACGTGTGCCACAACGCAGCTGGACACACCGGAGGAACGCCATGGCCTTCAAGCCCAACAAGTTGGACCCAGGGCGTTCGGCCCGCGACCTGTTCGGCTGGGAGATGCGCAACCACCGAGAGCTCGCCGGCTCCATGTCGCTTGATCAACTGACCGAGATTCTCGGCTGTTTCTCGAAGGGGCATCTAGCCCGAATCGAGCGGGCGGAATCGATGCCGCCGCCCGAGCTCCCTGCCAAGCTCGATGTCGCGTTCGGCACCGACGGACGCTTCGGCCGCATCTACCTGCTCGCCAAGAACGAAAAGTTTCCCGGCAAATACCGTCAATGGTCAGAAATTGAGGCTAAGGCTGAGGCCATCGAGGAGTTTTCTGCAGCCACCATTCCAGGGCTCCTCCAAACCCCCGAGGTCGCACGCCACTCACTGCTCGCGGGTCACCCGCAGGCAACCCCGCAGGAGCTCGACGCACTGGTACGGACGCGTCTCGGCCGCCAGAAACGATTGGTTTCGTCGGCCCCTCCACACTGCTGGTTCATTCTTGACGAGTCGACTCTCCGAAGGCCTGTCGGGAGCCCCGCAGTGATGAGGCAGCAACTCGACGCCATCGCGTCGGACCAGAGACCCCACATCACAGTGCAGGTCTTGCCATTCACCGCAGGGGTCCACGCCGAGATGGGAGGATCGCTCTTCCTCTATTCGGTGCCGGGCCGTCCGTTGGTGGCATGGGAAGAAGGTGCTCGCAGCGGTGAACTCATCGAAGATGCCGAGGGCGTAGCCGCCCGCCGGAGGTCATACGATCTGCTCAGGGCCATGGCCCTGTCGCCCAGAGACTCTCGGGCGGCGATCAGGCGCATCTCGAAGGAGTAAGGCCGTGCATGTGAACCAGCACGAAAGCTGGCGAAAGAGCAGCCATAGCAACAACGACGGCGGCGCCTGTATCGAAGTAGACGATGCGCACCCGGGTCTCGTGCGAGACAGCAAGGACCCCGAGGGTCCTCGACTCCGCTTCTCGCCGACGGCCTGGCAGTCCTTCGTGACCGCCGTCCGCAGCGGCGAACTCGACGCCCCCTGACCCCCAAGCGTTCGGCCCCGCCGCCCCGGCCTCCGGGGTGGCGGGGCCGTCTCCACGCCGCCGCCAGGTTCAACTCCCCCAGGCCACCCGCGACTCCAGGGGTGATCAACCAGTGACCCTGCCGAACCCCCTCCGGGCGAACCTCAAGACCGGCCACGACCTGAAAGTCGGACCCGCCGACTTCCCACTCCTCCAGGAGGGAACCGCCATGAAGCCCAACTCACCCATCACCTGGGTCAAGTCCTCCCACAGCACCGACGGAGGCCAGTGCGTCGAGGTTGCTCCTGGCTTCCCGGACGTCATGCCGGTCCGCGACTCCAAGGACCCCAACGGCCCCACCCTCGTCTTCCCCGCCGCCGCCTGGCACTCCTTCGTCACCGCCGTGCGCACCGGCGAACTCCCCACTCCCTGAAGCCGGGAGGACCCGACATGGCCGACGGGAGCCGGGCAACGTGAACCACTCCGGGATCTGGCTGAGCCGCTACGAGTTCTTCAGCAGCAGCCGCGACGACACCTTCACCGGGCTGCACCACGTGGTCCTGACGCAGAACGGCAACCGCATCACCGGGCACTCGCTCCCTTCCGCTTCCTCCAACCCCGATTCACCGCTGTCCTTCGACCTGACTATCGACCGGAACATCGTCACCGGCACCTGGGTCGAACAGACCGCGCAGGACGGCTACTACCGGGGCGCCCGCTACCACGGCGCCATCCAACTGCTGGTCGATCCGACCGGACGGCGTATGGCCGGCAAGTGGGTCGGGTTCGGCAAGGAATTCGACGTGAACACCGGCCCGTGGGCTCTCAGGCTGCTCGACGGGTCCACGGCCGACGAAATCACAGCCAAGTACAGCGCACCCCCCGCGGAAGACCCGCTCCCCCGCACCTGACCGGCCCGCTCACGCGCCGCTGCCCCGGCCCCCCGGGCCGCGGGGCCCCCCAACCACCAGCCGGGCGCTGATACACAACGGACGCGGCCGACGCCCATGCACGTGTAGATCTCGGTGTTCGCCGTATAATTAAAAGTGGTTGGGGGGGTGGGGTTT
>NZ_JBHYGR010000055.1:25416-26173 GCF_042738155.1 Kitasatospora sp. NPDC059088
CCGACACCCCGACCCCCACCCCCCCCCCGCCCCCCCCCCCCCCCCCCCCCCCCCCCCCCGCGCCCCCCCCCCCCCCCGCCCCCAACCCTCCTGCAGGTACTTCGCCTTGGCCGACGACACCACGTCACCACTCGCCATGGTCCTTCATGCCTCCTATCCTCCTGCGCGTGAGCAACAGCGCCAGGAAGCCCCCATCAACGCCACTCCACTCCGTGTCAGTCGCCGGAGCGGTCGTCCGCGAGGACGGGCGCGTGCTGGCGATCCGCCGTGCCGACAACGGCACCTGGGAGCCTCCGGGCGGCGTCCTCGAACTCACCGAGACCGTCGAGGACGGCCTGCGCCGCGAGATCCACGAGGAGACCGGCCTCAAGGTCGGAGTCGACCGACTGACCGGCGTCTACAAGAACTTGACGCGCGGCATCGTCGCCCTGGTCTTCCGCTGCCACCCGGAGGACGGCGCCGAACGGCTCTCCCCCGAGTCCACCGCCATCGCCTGGTTCACCCCTGATGAGGTCGTCGCCCGCATGAGCGAGGTCTATGCCGTCCGCATCCTCGACGCCCTGCACTCCGGCCCTCCGCACATCCGCTCCCACGACGGCCACCGTCTCACCGGCCCTGGCCACCTCGCGTGGGGGGGGGGGGCCCCCCCCCGCCCCCCCCCCCCCCGGGGGCCCCCCCCGCCCCCCCCACCCCCCCCCCCCCCCGCCCCAACGCGGGCGGACCCCAAACGCGCCCCCCCCGGGGGGGGTGGGGGGGC
>NZ_JBHYGR010000055.1:26183-41087 GCF_042738155.1 Kitasatospora sp. NPDC059088
CGGCTCGTTTAGCGCCCACCTGCACCACGGCCCCCCCCCCCACCGGAACCGCAGCGCCCCCCTCTCAGCGGGGCTGGCCCCCGGGGGGGGGTTTGGGGCCCCCCCCCCACCCCCCACTCCTCCAGGGGGAACCGCCATGGACCCCAACTCCCCCATCACCTGGCGCAAGAGCGCGTCCTGACCGATCCGGCTCGCCGACGGTTCGTGCTGCCGTTCCCGACGCGGCGTTGGTCATCGCGGGGATGCCCGACTCGGAGCGACGAGCGGGCAGTTCCGCCACCCCGCCCTACCGAGGACTTCCGGGTGACCTGACGCCGCGCCCGCCACGTCACCCGGTCGTCGACCTGGTGAATCAGCCTTCTCTCCGCGTGCTCCGAGGCCTCCTGAACCGCCCGCGGGACCCGGCAAGTCCAAGGAGCACGATGCAGTCGCCCGGCCCGATCCACCGCAGCACCCTGTTCGCCGTCGTCCTGGCGTTGTTGACCTGTCTGTTCGCGGCGTCGTCGACGACGGCAGCCCAGGCGAACACCGGGACGAACCGGCTCTTCCAGATCGACTGGAGCCTCGACGGGATCGTCCAGAACAACCCCTCCCAGGCCGCTGCGGACTACGACAGCGTGATCACCGAGCTGCGGGGTGCCGCCCGCGGCAACTCCGTCCTCATGGGGCGGATGGACGACACCGAGATCCGGCCCGACGACGACCGGCACCTCATCGAGGTCCGGCTCCAGCAGGGTGGCCAGCACATCGGCTCGGTCTACTTCCGCTCGGACAACCTGTACATCATGGGGATCTGGACCCCCAGCCAGAACTCCGGCTCGGTGAGCGGGATCCTCGGCTTCTCCGACCAGCGGGTGGCGTTGCAGCAGATCCTCGCGCGGGCCGGGTACCAGCGGGCCGTCGGGAACCTCAACGTGGGGTCCAGCTACATGGCCCTGGGGAGCGCCGCCCGCGCGACCGTGCGCATGGGCGCCACCGAGATCGCCTTCGCCACCGGGCTGATCCACTTCTACGACAGCCACTCGACGGCCACCTCGGCCACGCTGCGCAACCAGAGCTACCTCGTCCTGATCCAGGCCCTCGCGGAGGCGGCCCGCTTCGAGGAGATCCGGGCGCACGTCAGCAACAACCTGCGCACCAGGGCGAACCAGCCGGTCCCCGCCGCCCTGATCAGCTGGGAGAACCAGTGGTCGGCGGTCTCCCGCTGGCTCCACCAGGTCATGCAGGACCCGTCGACCCCGCCGTTCGAGATCAACGGCACCTCCTACCGGACCCCGCAGCTGTTGCTCGGCAGCCCCATTCCGGGCTACCCGAACCGGATCGGCTACCTCCTCGCCCTCGGTTCCTCCCGGTGAACTGACCCCGGAACACCACGGCGGGCGGCCCGTGCGGGGCCGCCCGCCGTCGCTCTCGGGCACGACCGGGTCAGCTGGTCCGGACCGGCTCGCAGCGGACGCGCCTGCCCGCCGAGTACGGACGTCCACCGGGCCGGACGCCCCATCACGGGCCTCTTCGATCCGCCCCACCCGCTGACGGGCGTCAGTGACACGGGTCCCGGTAGGGGTTCTCGCCCAGCAGCGTGGCCGCGGCCGCGCAGAGGTCTTCGCCGAAGAGCTGATTGCTGCCCCATGCGGAGCCCCACAGGTCGGACGCGGCCTGGGCCACGGCGCGCCAGGAGTAGTCCTCGTCGCATCGCCACGTGCGGATCCGAGCGGCCATCTCCGGCGTGATCGTCGCTGGGTCGACGGTGTTGTGTGGCATGCCGGCGACCCTAGGGACGTTCCGATGACGGCGGCTACGGCTACGGCTACCGGATGGGGAACACGCCAGGCCCCGGGGCCGGGACCTCCGCACCGCCCCGGTGGGCGCACGGGAAGTCGGCCCCGTCGACTTCCCGCTCCGGTCAGGATCCGGTGGGCAGGTGGGCGGCGACCTCGGCCAGGACCTGGGCGGCCGGTTCCGGGGTGGCCAGCCACTTGAGGTGGCTGCCGGTGAGGGTGCGGACGGTGTAGGGGTTCCCGGGCGTCAGGGCGTCGGCCTCGCGGATCATCCGGTCCTGCATGGCGAGCGGGATGCTGGCGTCCTCGGTGAGGCGGACGTACGTCCTGGGGATCCGGCCCCAGGTGTCGGCGCCGGCCCGGTCGTCGGCGGTGCCGGCGTCGAGGTTCTCGTCGGGCTGGAGGGTGTTGAGGAGGACCAGGAACTCCTCGTCCGTCCCGTCGGCGAACAGGGCCGCCTTGAAGGCCGCGAGGGCGGCGGGGTCGGCGGTGCGGAAGTTGGAGCGCAGCAGCCCGAGTTCGGCGGGGTTGCCGACCAGCGCGGCGGCCAGCGCGGCGGGGTCGACCGCGGCCATCTCGGGCTCGGCGTAGTAGGCGCTGACGTCGAGGTCGACGGGGCACCAGGAGGAGACGTAGACGAGGTGGTCGATCAGGTCGGGCCGCCGGTTGGCGGCGACGGTGGCCGTCAGGCCGCCGCGGCTGTGCGAGACCAGGACGACGGGGCCGTTGCGCTTGGCCCGCTCCAGGACCGCGATGAGGTGCGCGGCGTTGTCGGCGAGCGTGACGCCCTTGATGACGCCGGGCGTCGCGGCGAGCTCGGTGAGGTCCTGCGGCGCCTGGTAGGCGCGCGGGTAGGTCGCGGCGAAGCCGTGTCCGGGGAGGTCGACGGCGACCGAGCGGTGCCCGAGGAGGCCGAGTTCGGCCTGGAGCGGGGCGAAGGAGAAGGAGTTGGCGAACGCTCCGTGGACCAGGACGAACGTCGGCTGCATCTGGGCTACGACTGCCTTTCCGGGGCTGTGGCGGTGTCGGCGGGACGGGGCGGGGCGCAGCCACCGGGGTGGTGTGCGAACGGCCGCCCGCTGCCGGGGGTTCACCCTACTCGGCGAAGATCATCCGCACTAGCCCCGACCGGACAGGCCGGGCAGGGCCGGCAGGCCGGGCGGGGCCGGCCGTCAGGTCCAGGGTCGTCAGGTCCAGGGCAGGGAGGAGCGGGTGTGCCAGTAGGCCTCGGCGGGTTCGGGCATGGTGGCGAGGGTGGCGAGGTCGTCCGGGGTGGGGGTGAGGTGGGCGGCGGCGAGGTTGGAGGCGAGTTGGGCGGGGGTGGCGGCGCCGGACAGGACGACGTCGGCCCAGGGCTGGGCGGCGGCGGCCGCCAGGGCGAGGGCGTCGGGGGTGGTGGCGGTGCGGGTGGCGAGGGCGCGCAGGGCGGCGGTGTCGTCCCCGGTGGCGTTGCGGCCGGCCAGGCGGCCGTTGGCCATGCCCTCCTTGACCACGACCAGCCAGCCGGCCCGGTGGGCTTCGGCGAGGGCGGGGGCGGCGGAGGTCTCCAGCAGGTTCCAGGTGGCCTGGACGGCGCTGAACAGCGGCCGGCCGTCGACGGTGACGGCCAGGGCCCGGCGGATGGCCTCGGCCTGGGCGGGGCCGCTGGTGGACAGGCCGACCCGGACGCCCTCGGCGGCGAGGGCGTCCAGGCGCCGGTGCAGGGCGGGGTCGGTGAGGGCGGGGCTGTCGGTGGTGACCGAGTGGACCAGGTAGACGTCCAGGCGGGGGCCGAGCAGGGCGCGGGTCTCGCGGATCTGCCGGTCGTACACCGCCGTGGAGTGCTCCTTGACCTCGTGGGCGGTGACGCCGGTGGTGCGCCAGTCGGCCGTGTAGGTGTAGCCCCACTTGCTGCCGACCGTCACCTCGGCGGCGGCCTCGGGGTGTTCGGTGAGCCACTGGGCGAGGAACTCCTCGGCGCGGCCGTAGGAGCGGGCGGTGTCGAGGTAGCGCACCCCGGCGGCGTAGGCGGCGTCCAGGAGGGTGTGGGTGCGCTCGCGCAGGGCCTCGACGGTGCGTTCGGCGGGCAGGTCGGCCGCGCGCCCGAGGGTGATGTAGCCGGGCCGGCCGACCGCCGCGGTGCCCAGGCCCAGCCGGGCGCAGGCCGGGGTACTGGGGGTGGGAGCGGGGGCGGGTTCGGTCGGCATGCTGGCTCTCCTCGGGTGGCGCGACGGTGCTCACCTGGGACTTTAGGGGACCGCCCGCAGGGCCGTCGGCAGCGGGGCCGGGGCCGGGTGGGGCGCGACCGGGCAGGCCGGGGTCGGGCAGGCTGCGGCCGGGGTCGCGGCCGGGACCGTCGGCTGGTCCAGGCGCAGCACGACGTTGACGTAGTCCCGCGGTTTGCCCGGCCAGTGCCGGTCGTTGCTGGTGAGCAGCCGGCTGCGCACGCCGTCGCGTTCGGTGAGCGGTCCGGGGGTGGTGCGCAGGTTGGGTTGCCAGTCGCGGCCGCGCGGGCGGTGTTCGAGGGTGAGGGTCCAGTGCTCCCCGTCCACCTCCAGGACGGCCCCGGGGCGCCCGGGCAGCACCCGGGTGCCGTACGGGCCGCGGACGACCGCCCGTTGGGCGAAGTCGGCGTTGCAGCCGACCACGGTGATGCGCCAAGCGCCGTGGAACCTGAGCACGTTCGCCTCCCGCCCTCGCGGCGCGCCGTCGGCGACACGCCTCCGTCGGGGTCAACGGATGCGGGGCGTGCGGAGGATCAAACGGAGGGTGACCGGACGGCTGCCGGGCGTGTCGGCGGGGCGGTGCGGGCGGCGTGGGCGGTGCGGGTGCTGTGGGCGGTGTGGGCGAGCGGCGGGTAGCCGTGGGCGGTGAGGACGAGGTCGGCGTAGCGCGGGTCCTCCAGCGGGACGCCGTGGCGGCGCAGCAGGTCGAACAGCTGGGCCAGGTGGCGGGGTTCGGTGCCGCGCGGCAGTCCGTCGGGGGTGGTGCCGAGGACGCCGAGGACGGGGCCGTGGACGCGGTCCGCCCGGGAGGCGGCGGTCACGGCGGCGGCGGTCGAGGAAGCGGTGGCCGTCCGGACCGTCCGGGCCGTGCGGGCGGTCCGGACGGTCCGGGCGGGGACCAGGCGCAGCAGGAGGACGAGCCGGGCGGCGCCGGAGTCGGGGTCCTCGTCGGTCTCCATGGTGAGGGCGACGATGTCCTGCCAGCGGTAGTGGCGCGGGAGGAAGGCCCGTACCAGGGTGAGGCCTTCGGTGTCGGCGCGCAGCCAGAAGCCGTAGGGGACGGGCAGGGCGACGCCGAGGACGGCGGTGCCGGAGAGCAGCAGGGCGGGGACGGCGCCGAGGCGGGCGGCGACGCCGGTCCGGGCGAGGACGATGCCCATGGCGAGGGCGAGGACGCAACCGACGGGTGCTCCGGCGGCCCGCCACAGGAAGGCCAGTCGGACGGTCTGCGGTCGACGTCGCGGCCGTGGCAGCGCCTGTGACTGCGCCTGTGCCTGTGCCCGTGACTGCGGTAGTGGCTGTGCCTGCGGCTGTGCTGGCGGTGCGGTCTGCCCGCGCGGCGTGGTGTCCACGGGTGCCCCCTTCTCGCGTCGTGCCGTCGGGGGTCGGGCCGGTCGGGCTGTCCCCCGCCGGGCGGCGGTACGGCGGTGCGGCACGGCGGGCTGCGGCACGTCGGGGTGGGGCGGGCGTGGTGCGGGTGCCCGGGTCCGGTGTGTCGACGCCGTGCGGTCTCGCGGGAGTCGGCCCTTCCCGGCCGGGGCGCCGAGGTCGGTCGGGCGGTCCGGTGGAGACGTCAAGTGCCGCCGGTACGGGCTGATGTGAGGATTCGTCAGCTCTGGTCGGCGGCGCCTGTGGGCCTGTTCGTCCAGGATGTCAGCCGACGCTACGCGGGTCAACTGGCGTTGACTGCGGGTATCTTCTGATCCATGCCAGCTGATGCCGTTCGGCTATCGTGACCTGGCCGGCCCTGTCCGTCCGCCGAGGTCGCGGCCGGAGGGCCCGGGCGTGAGAAAGGTGGGGCATGACGGAGTCGACGGGGGACGGCGTTCAGGCGGGACCGGAGGGCGCTCCACCGGAGCCCGCCCAGGACGGCACCGGGAACGCGGACACGGGAGCGGATACGGGAACGGACGCGGGAACGGACCCGGGAACGAATGCAGGCACGGACCCGGGCACGGACCCGGACGCGGGCGCCGGCACGGAGACGGACGGCCCCGCGAGCACGGAGGCCGGCGGGCTGTCGGTCCGGATCGAGGCCCTGTTCCACACCGTGCGCCGCCCCGACCGCGAGCAGTACACCAACGAGGAGGTGGCCCGGGCCTGCCGCGAGGCGACCGGGGAGTCCTTCTCCACCACCTACCTGTGGCAGCTGCGCACCGGGCGCCGGGACAACCCGACCAAGCGCCACCTGGAGGCACTGGCCCAGTTCTTCCAGGTCCCGCCCGCGTACTTCTTCGACGAGCAGCAGGGCGCCGAGATCGCCAAGGAGCTGGCCCTGCTCGGCGCGCTGCGCGACGCGGGCGTGCGCAGCCTGGCGCTGCGGGCGGTGGGCCTGTCGCCGGAGGGCCTGGACACCGTCAGTGAGCTGGTCGACGTGATCGCCCGCCGGGACGCGGCGCGCAAACGCCCCTCGCCCTGAGCGCGGGCCGCGCAACCCCGCAGGGCCGTCGGAGCACGGGGCGGGCGGGCCGCGGGGCGGGCGCAGGAGCGTCGGACGCCCGTGCGGAGGCGCCGGCGGAGGAACCGTAGGGGTGGAGCGGTGAGGGGAGCTCGGGTTGTGGGGTGACTTGTGGGGCGGCCGGGGCTACCGGTCCACGCTGCGGCGCTGTCGCCGGATGGCCGAACAGCTGGAGCTGCCGCGCCCGTTCGACCCGGTGGTGCTGCTGGAGCAGCTGGCGGTGCGGCGCGGGCGGCCGATCGAGCTGCTGCCGGTGCCCGCCCGGCCGCACGCCCCCTGCGGGCTGCTGGTCTCCACCGTGGAGGCGGACTACATCCTGTACGCGGCGGACACCGGCGTGCTGCACCAGCGGCACATCCTGGTGCACGAGATCGCGCACCTGCTGCTCGACCACGCCGGCTCCGCGCCGCTGGCCCCGGCCGCCGCACTGCTGCCCAACCTCTCCCCCGCGCTGGTGCAGCGGGTGCTGGGGCGCACCAGCTACGACGAGCCGCAGGAGCGGGAGGCGGAGCTGCTGGCCTCGCTGATCCTGAGCCGGGCGGAACGGGCCGACGCCGCCGACCAGTCGGGGACCGGGCCGACACCGGCCGGCGGGTCGCTGGACGCGCTGGGCGTCCTGCTGGCCGCCCGGCGGCACGGCGGCACCGCCCGGGAAGCCGAACCCGCCCGGGAAGCCGAACCCGCCCGGGAGTCCGACGGCGGGCCGGGGACTGACGGGCCGGGGGACGACACACCGCAGGACCGCAGGCCCCAGGGGCGCCGGCCGTGAGCGAACTCGCCCTCTACCCCGTCGGGTTGTTCTTCGTCCTCAGCTCCGCCCACTTCTCCCGCAGCCGGATCGACTCCCGCGCCGCCGCCCGTTTCACCTGCTACGGCACGGCCCTGCTCGGCACCGCCCTGCTGGTGCTCGCCCCGCCGACCGTACGGGCGGTGCAGGGCACGGGGGTTCCGGTGCTGGCGGTGCTGGTGATCGTACTGGGCGACGGGCTGCGCGACGGCGCGGCCGCGGCGATGCGGCTGCTCGTGCCGGCGCTGCGGGCGGCCGATGCCGCGAGCACGGCCGGTGCCGACACCGCCGCTGAGCCCGCCGCCGGTACGGCCGCCGCCGAGCCCGCCGCCGAGCCCGTACGACGGGAGGTGCGGGGCGGACTGGCCCTGCTGGCCGGGGTGCTGGGGCTGCGGCTGGCGCTGATCACCGCCGCCGCGCCGGGCCTGGCGGGCGAGGACCTGACCGTCGGCCCCGAGCTGTCCGCCCGGCTGGCGCTGGCCGGGTACACCGCCGTGGGCATGCTGCACACCGCGATGTGCCTGACGGTGCTGCTGCGCGAGCTGGCCCGGCGTGCCCGCGCGGCCGGCCCCGGGCGGCTGGGCACCGGGCTGCGGCTGCTGGCCGGCGGGCTGGTGGCCGGGCTGCTGTGGAACGCCTGGAGCATGGACGACGTGCTGCGCGCGGCCGTCACCGGCAGCCAGGACGGCCCCGAGGACCTCCTGTGCGCGGTGCTGGGCGGGCTGTGCGCGGCGCTGATCGCGGCCGGCCTGGGCAGCACCCTGTGGCCCGCGGCGACCGGGGCGGTGCGCGGCTGGCTGCGCGCCCACCGCCGCTACCGGGCGCTCACCCCGCTCTGGCGCGACCTGCACACCGTGCTGCCGGAGATCGCCCTGGACCCGGCCCGCCGGCTGCCGCTGCCCCCGCGCGACCCCCGGTTCGCGCTCTACCGGCGGATCATCGAGATCCACGACGCCCGCCTGATCCTGCGCCAGCACCTGGACCCGCGCACCGCGCAGTGGCTCGACCGCGCCACCCGCCGCTTCCCGCCACCCTCCGACCACGCCGCCGCCACCGCCGAGGCCGCCTCGCTGGCCGCCGCCCTGGAACTGGCCGCGGCCGGCACCCTGCCCGGGCCCGCCGCCGCGCCGGAGACCACCGCACCCGCCACGGCCACCGCACCCGCCACGACCACGACCACGACCACGACGGACACCATGGACGGGGAGGCCGACCACCTCGCCCACCTGGCCCGGGTCTACGCCACCTGCCCGGCCGTCGCCGAGGTCCGCACCCGCGCCCGCGCCGAACGCGCCCGCGCCACGACGGCCCTGCCGTAGCCTGCCGTCCGTGGAGAGCGAGGGAGGGGAAGTGGGCGACGGGCGTGGGCCCTGCTCCCGGCGGGGGCTTCGTGAGTAGGCGTCGCTACGTGGCCAGGGGCGTGCCCGGTGGCTACCGCATCTGGGACAACCGGGGGCGCCGGTGGTGGGGCGACCTCTACGAGCTCTGCCCCGACGACCTCACCGCCGAACTGAACGGCGGGGCCGCCCCGGAGAGGCTCACCGCCCTCCTCAAGCGGTACCGGGCCCAGAAGCGTTAGCACCCCACCGTCAACCCCGCTCCCGTCACCCGCCCCAGCCCCACCGGAGCATTTCGAACAGCAGCCACACGAGCAGGAGCGGGACCATGGCGAGCGGGCCGGGCCCGGCCCCCTCCACCGGGACAGGCTCGCTTTCCTCCGCCGGGACGGGCTCGGACTCCTCCACCGGGACGGTTCCCGGGTGCCACCGGAAGTGCAGCCTGAGCTCGCCCGGAGCGGTGGCCATCGAGTCCAGGCGCAGCCGCCGGTCCGCCTCGTTCGTGAAGCGCGGCGCCGCCCAGTGCATGGACACCGTGGCGATCGGAGTCTCGTTCGCCGGGGCGCCCCGGGGGGCTATCGACCAGCTGGAACCCTCCATCTGGTACGGGTAGTTGACGGCCTCGTCGACGAGCTCGCCCAAGGTGCTCGCTCCGTCGACGGTGAAGTCCCAGTGGTGGGGTGGGTCGTCTCCCGGGTGCACGCTGTCGCGCGTCAGGATCACTCGCATGCCCGGCACGCTAGCCCGGCGCACCAGTTATCGTCAATCTGACATAAACCTCTCGGTGAATCCCCTTCCACCTCCTCGGTGGAACCTTCCCGGACGCAGCACCGGCCCGTGCGTCAGTCCCACCAGAAGCCCCAGTGGACGGCATCGACCAGTTCCTCGGCGTAGCCGGCCAGGCCCTCCTCGGCCTGGAAGAGGTTGTCCGGGCAGAACGCGGCGTGTTCGGCCGCCACCAGCAGCGCCTCCTCCCGGCTCCTCGGCGGCGCCGCGACGCTCAACTCCAGTGAGTCGGCGCCCACTCCGACGAGGCGGGCGCCGAAGCGGTGCTGCCAGCTGTGCAGCACGGCGGCGATCTCGCCGGTGTCGCCGTGGCCGTTGGTGCCGTTCCAGCCGCAGGCGGCCAGCGCGTGGGCGCCGTCGTCCGCGCGGACCAGGCCGATCCGCAGCGAGGGGCGGGCGCGCAGCAGTTGGCGGGCCAGGCGGCCGGCGCACTCCTGCGGGTCGCGCCGCGGCGCCGGTGCGGGGGCGGGGGCGGGGCCGGGCCAGGTGTCAACGTAGGGGGCCAGCGTCTCCAGCAGGTCGGCCCGGTCCTGCGGGTCCCCGCTGGGGCACCACAGCACCGACTTCTCCCACCACCCACGCAGCAGGGCCGCCACCTCGTACCGGTCCGACCGGAACTCCCCCGGCCCACCGGGTTCGCCGGGCTCGCCGGGTTCGAGCCCCAGGTCCCGCGCCTCCAACTGCGTGGCGTCGCTGCCGGGCGCCAGCAGCAGCGGCCACCGCCCCGACTCCGCGTGCTCCCGGCGCAGCCGCTCCCACACGCCCTCGGGCGCCGGCCCGTCGCTCACCCACAACGACGGTACGACCTGACGCCCCGGCAGCAGTGGCGCCGTACGGCGTTCGGCACTGCGGTCGGGGAAGCGTCGGCGCAGGTCGCGGAGCAGCTGGGAATCGATCATGCGCCCACGGTAGGGGTACGCACCGACAACGTCCCCGGGGGCCGCCGTGGGGCCGTTCGATCGAATCTGTTGGCGGGCCGTTCCCGGACGGCCCGGGCGGCCATAGGCCGAGGCTATGAATGGGTCGCCCGACCCCTCAGGACATCGACCTCAGGAGAGACATGACGCACCGCATCGCCAGGGCCGGTCTCGGCACGGCCGCCGCGCTGATCACCCTTCTCATCGCCGCCCCCGCCGCGACCGCCGCGCCGACCACCGGATCCGCCGGACCCGTCGCCCGGGACCGGGTCATCACGCTCATCGGCAAGCTCGCGCAGCAGTCGTCCTTCCCCGTCAACCCAGGAGGGGCCCCCGCCCAGGGCGACCGGACCGTCTTCCGCTCGGTGCTCTCCGATCTGGACGGCAACCAGATCGGCGAGACCGGCGGCACGTGCACCACCACCCGCACCGACAACGGCGGCGCGGAGGAGTGCACCGTGACCTACACCCTCCCGGGCGGCCAGATCACCGCCCAGGGGATGGTCTTCGGCCAGCTCAACCCGGGCCCGCCGCCCTCCTTCGACAACGCGATCACCGGCGGCACCGGGGACTTCGACCGCGCCCGCGGCTCGATCCACGCCGACACGGTCGCCCCGGGCACGAGGCGCTTCACGATCGACCTCGACCGCTGACCGCCTGCGGCCGTCTGCCGTCTGCCGTCTGCCGTCTGCCGTCTGCCGACCGGACGGCGGACGGCGGACGGCGGACGGCCGCAGACGGTCGGGCCTGCGGTGACGCGCGGGGCCTGCCGGTGAGGACCGGTGACGCTCAGGAGTGCCCGACGACCAGCCGCACCAGCGCGACGGCGTCCCGGAGGCTGAGGCCGGGGTGCGCGCGGCGCAGTTCCCGGACGGCCTTGACCTCGGCCGTGCGGGGGTCGATCCCGGCGTGGGCCAGGACGTTGCGGGCCCAGTCCACCGGGGTGGGGGCGGCGGCCGGGACGAAGTCCTCGACGATCCGCAGGGCCCGGCGCAGGCCCGGCTGTTCGACCTGGTCGGCGGTGTCCAGGGCGGCGCGCAGGGCGGCCTTGAGCGGGTCGAGGCCGGCCGGCTGCGAGGGGCCGGGGAGGGGGACGAGCATGGTGGTACCTCTTTCTTCCTTCATTCGGGGTCAGTAGGCGCTCTTGGCCAGCCGCTTGCGCTCGCGTTCGGACAGGACGGAGCCGGACTCCTTGCGGGCCATCCGGCGCAGCAGGCCGGGGGCCAGCAGGAAGCCCGCCACCGCCCAGCACAGCAGCACGCCGGCGATCGGCAGGTGTTGCCAACTGCCGGACACTTCAAGGGTCTTGGCGCTGTCGGGCAGCAGGGCGGAGCGCACGCCCTGGGCGATCCAGCGCAGCGGGAAGAGGGAGCCGACGGTCTGGAGGGCGGTGGGCAGGTTGCGCAGCGGGGCGAAGGCGCCGGAGATGAACATCAGCCCGAGCATGGGCATCATGTACAGCGCGAGGGCCTCGCGGGCCGGGGGCAGCAGGGCGCCGATCGCGGCGCCCATCGGGACGACGGCGGCGGTGCCCAGCAGCAGGGTGAGGGCCAGGGTGAGCCACTGTCCGGGGGTGGCGGGCAGGTCGGCGTGCAGCAGCAAGGCGCCGCCGACCAGTAGCAGGAGGATGGAGGCGCCCATGGTCACCAGGACGAAGAGCGCCTTGGCGACCAGGTAGGCGGGCATCGCGCCGGGGACGCCGCGCAGGCGCAGCAGGGTGCCGTCCTCCCGGTCGCCGGAGAGGAACTGGGGGACGGTCATGAGGCCGAACATGAAGACGGTGGAGGCGATGCCGCCGGCCAGGCTGAGCTGGGTCAAAGCGTCTCCGGAGCCGGTGCCGCCGGAGCCGGAGCGCCAGTAGGAGATGGCGAGGAAGACCAGCGGGGTGGTCAGGTAGGAGTAGAAGTCCTTGCGGCTGCGCAGGAGTTGGCGCAGTTCGACGGCGCCGCGGCGCAGGCCGAGGACGTAGGGGTTCACGGGGGTCACGGCGTCTCCGCGGGTTCGGCGGGTTCGGCGGGTCGGGCGTCGCCGACCATGCCGAGGTAGGTGTCCTCCAGGCTGGGGCGGCGCACTTCCAGGTCGGGGATCGGTCCGCCGAGCCGCCGGTGCAGGTCCCAGACCGCCCGGGAGGGGTCGGCGGTGCGCAGGCTGCGCGGGGTGCCGTCGGGGTCGCTCCAGCGCACCTCGGACTCGGCCCGGGCGGCTTCGGCGAGTTCGGCGAGGGTGCCGCAGGCGGTGAGGCGGCCGGCCTGCAGGATGCCGATCCGGTCGGCCAGTTGCTGGGCCTCGGTGAGGTCGTGGGTGGTGAGCAGGATGGTGGTGGCGCGTTCGTCGCGCAGTTCGCGCAGCAGGGCGTGGAAGTCGCGGCGGGCCTCGGGGTCGAAGCCGGCGGTGGGTTCGTCGAGGAAGAGCAGGTCGGGGCGCCCGACCAGGCCGAGGGCCACGTCCAGGCGGCGGCGCTGTCCGCCGGAGAGGGTGGCGGCGGTGCGGTCGGCCTGGTCGGTGAGGCCGACCCGGGCCAGCAGTTCGGCGGGCGCGTAGGGGTCGGGGTAGTAGCGGGCCAGGTGGCCGAGCAGTTCGCCGACGCGCCAGCGGCCGTGGTCGCGGCTGGACTGCAGGACGATCCCGATCCGGGCGCGCCAGGCGGGGTCGTCGCGGGCCGGGTCCTGTCCGAGGACGGTGACCTGGCCGGCGGAGCGGCGGCGGTAGCCCTCCAGGATCTCGATGGTGGTGCTCTTGCCGGCGCCGTTGGGGCCGAGCAGGGCGAAGAGTTCGGAGCGTTCCACCCTGAGGTCCAGGCCGTCCAGGACGTCCCGGCTGCCGTAGCGCATCCGCAGTCCGGACGTCAGGATCGCCGCTTCTCCCCCGGGCCGTTCGTCTCCGGAGCGGTCGGCCGTGCCCGCCCGTGGCGTCGTCGTCCCGGTCATGTCCTTGCCTCCCCCGTGCACATGCCCGCCACGCTAGTACTTGCCCGGCGGGAAAGTAAATGCCAGGATCTCCGGTGCTGTCAGGAGCCTTTCGGGAACGGGGAGTTGGAGCACAAGGTGAGCGTTCACGGCATCGCCCCCGAGGACGCCCTCGCGTCCTTGCGCACCGCGCACCGGGCCCGGGCGGCGGCCCGGCGGCCCAATCCGCTGCCCCCCTGGTACCCGGCCACGGCCGCGGGCCTGTTCGGGGCGGGGTTCGCCGGGATCGGCGTCTCGGCCCTGCTGCCGGAGCGGCTGTGGCTCGCCACCGCCCTCGTGCAGCTGGCCGCGGCGCTGCTGCTGGTGGGCCACGTGGTGGTCAGCCACCGGGTCGAGCACCGGCCGGGCATCGTCCCCACCCTGTCGTACCCGGGCGCGGCGCTCCAGCTGCTGCCGCTGCTCGCGGCCGGGGCGCTGGCCCTGCCGTTCGGCCTGCCCGGGTTCCTGCTCGCCCTCGGCCTCACCGGCGGCCTGACCCACTTCCTGCTGCTGCGCCGCAAGCGGGCGACCGGGGCGGCCGGAACAGCCGGGGCGGGCGCCGCGTGAGCACCGACCCGCCGCCGGAACCGGCCTTCGACGAGCTGATCCACCAGCCCACCCGGCTCGCCGTGGTCGCCTTCCTGTCCGGCTGCGCCGAGGCGGAGTTCCGCGCCGTACGGGAGGGCTGCGGGGTCTCGGAGTCGGCGCTGAGCAAGGTGGCCGCCACCCTGGAGGCCGCCTCCTACGTCAGGCTGCGCCGCGGCTACGTCGGCAAGCGCCCCCGCACCTGGCTGCGCCTGACCCCCGAGGGCCGCCGCGCCCTGGCCGCCCACCTCGCCGAACTCCAGCGCATCGCCGCCTCCGCCACCGCCCTCGGCGCCGCCCTGGAGCAGGCGGCGGCCGAGGGCTGACCCCGGGCGGTCGTACGGAACGGCATCGGGGGGAAGGTGAGCCCACCCCTTTGGCTCTTCCCCGGGTGGGGTGGGTGTTCCCGGGCCCGGCGGGGTGTTCCCGGGCCCGGCGGGGCGGCCGGGGGCTGTCGGTGGGAGGGAATATCGTCCGTCTTCGTCGAGGGTGTCGATCCGCGCGGGCGCCGTTCGACCTTGGGGTGGAGAGGGTCGGAAAGGCGGCCCCCCGTCGAAGGAGGTTTGTGATGGCGAAGTACATGCTGATCATGCGGGGCACGGACGAGTCCATGGCCAAGATGATGGAGACGCCCTTCGAGGAGATGCTGGAGACCGTGGGGCGCTTCAACGAGGAGCTGATCCGGGCCGGCGTGCTGGTGGCCGCCGAGGGGCTGGACGACCCGTCGCAGGGCGTGGTGGTCGACTTCGACGGGGAGGCGCCGGTGGTCACCGACGGCCCGTACGGGGAGACGAAGGAGCTGTTCGGCGGCTTCTACCTGATCGACGTGGCCTCGAAGGAGGAGGCCGTGGAGTGGGCCAAGCGGCTGCCGGCCCTCCCCGGTTCCAAGTGCGAGGTGCGCCGGGTGCCGGGCATCGAGGAGTTCCCGCAGGACAACGAGTGGATCGTCAAGGAGCGGGCCTGGCGCGAGCGGACCGGCCAGCTCTGATGCCCGCAGCCACCGACGGGGCGCCCGGGCCCCCCGCGGCCCCCCGCGGGCGCGGCCGGGGGGGGGGGCGGGCGGCGGCCCCGCGCCTGTGGGGCGGCGGGGCCGGCCCGCGGGGCGGG
>NZ_JBHYGR010000055.1:41097-54057 GCF_042738155.1 Kitasatospora sp. NPDC059088
GGCGCGGCGCGCGCGCCCGGGCCCCCTCTGTCGCCCGACGCCCCCGCCGCCCCCCCGGGCCCGGAGGCCCCCGGGGGGCCCGTCGAGGCCGTGTGGCGGATCGAGTCCGCCCGGATCGTGGGCGCGCTGGCCCGCTACACCGGGGACTTCGCCCTGGCCGAGGACGTCGCCCAGGAGGCGCTGGCCGAGGCCCTGGTCTCCTGGGCGCGCGACGGCGCCCCGGCCGACCCGGTGGGCTGGCTGCTGGCCTGCGCCCGGCGCCGGGCCATCGACGCCTTCCGCCGCGCCTCGGCCCTGGACGAGCGCTACACCGCGCTCGCCGGCGGCCTGGCCGAGGGCCAGTTCAGCGCCGGCTCGGCGGCCGGGCCCGCACCGGCGCCGGACCTGCCGTTCGACCCGGACCGGGTCGACGACGACGTCCTCGCCCTGATGTTCACCGCCTGCCACCCGGTGCTCTCCCCCGAGGCCCGGGTGGCGCTCACCCTGCGGGTGGTCGGCGGCCTGTCCAGCGAGGAGATCGCCCGGGCGTTCCTGGTGCCGGTGCCCACCGTGCAGGCCCGGATCACCCGCGCCAAGAAGACCATCGCCGCCGCGCACGTGCCCTTCGAGCTGCCGCCGCGGCGGCAGCGGCGCGAGCGCCTGGGCGCCGTCCTGAGCGTCCTGTACGTGGTCTTCACCGAGGGCTCGACGGCCACCTCCGGCACCGACCTGCTGCGCCCCGACCTCGCCTACGAGGCGCTGCGGCTGGCCCGGACCCTGGCCGCCCTGCTGCCCGACGAACCCGAGGTGCACGGGCAGCTCGCCCTGTTCGAGCTCACCGCCTCGCGCTTCCCGGCCCGCACCGGCCCGGACGGGGAGGCGGTGCTCCTGGAGGACCAGGACCGGCGCCGCTGGGACCACTCGGCGATCCGCCGCGGCCTGGCGGCCCTGGGCCGGGCCGCCGCCCTCGGGCGGGGCCTGGGCCCGTACGGCCTCCAGGCGGCGATCGCCGCCTGCCACGCGGCGGCGCCCGGCGTGGCCGGCACCGACTGGGAACGGATCGTGCTGCTCTACGAGGCGCTCGGCCGGGTGGCGCCGTCCCCGGTGGTCGAACTCAACCGGGCGGTGGCCGTCGCGATGGCCGAGGGGCCGAGGCCCGCGCTCGCCCTGGTCGACGACCTGGCCGTCTCCGGGCGCCTGGCCGGCTCCCACCTGCTGCCGGGCGTGCGCGGCGAACTGCTGACCCGCCTGGGGCGCACCGGCGAGGCCCGGGCGGAGCTGGAGCTCGCGGCCCGGCTGTGCCGCAACGCCCGCGAGCGGGCGGTGCTGCTGCGCAAGGCGGCCGCGCTCGACGGCGCGGGCTGACTCCGCAGGCCGACTCCGCAGGCCGACTCCGCGGGCTGACTCCGCGGGTGACTGCACCGGCTGACTGCGCAGGGTGACCGGACGTACGGCCCGGCGTCCGAGCTGCGGACGCGGGGCCGTACGGACCGGCCGTTCAGCCGTTCAGCACTGGGGCCGGCGGCCGTGGTTGGCCCCGCGCTTGGCCCGGGCCTTCTTCTTGCGGCGGCGCTTCGACGACATGGCGACTCCTCTCGCAACCGGCCCCCTGATCCCCCGGCCTTCCACCGTTCCACACCCGGGCCGCCCCGGCCCGTCGAAGGAGCCCGACGCCCCGGGCCCCGCGCCCCGGGACCGGGTCAGGCCCGGCCCGCCAGGGCGGCGCGCCAGGCGGGGCTGTCCACGTAGTGGTTGTCGAAGCGCTCGGCGGAGGCGGCGATCGCCCCCGGGTCGGTCTCGCCGCGCATGACGGTCCCCAGCAGGCGCAGGTAGTCGAAGCGGTCCATGCCGGGGGCGAACACGAACAGCACGTCGGCCTCGGAGCCCGGGGCGGCGGCGAAGGCGTGCGGGGTGTGCGGGGGCACGGCCAGGAAGTCGCCCGCGTCCAGGACGGTGACCTCCTCGCCGACCAGGACCCGCAGCGAGCCGCTGATCACGAAGAACAGCTCCGTCGCCCGGGTGTGGAAGTGCGCCGGGGCCCCGACCGCGCCCCGGGCGAAGGCGGAGCGGTAGACGGTGAAGCCGCCCTCGCCGGGGGCCGTCTCGGCGAGCAGGGTCATGGTGGCGCTCGGGTCGGCGCAGGTCTCGGCCTCACCGTGGCGGGCCAGGACCGGGGCGGTGGCGGGGATGGCAGCGGGGGCGGTGTTCTCCGTCGTCGTCATGGGACCAGCCTAGGAGCGGAAAGACCCACGATCATGGGGCAATCAAGCACCGTTTCCATGGGTCAATCGGATCCGGCAGGTGCGCCCGCGCGACGGCACGGGGCCCTCCTCGGGCCGCCAACCCCCCTACGGCACGGGGACTTTAGGGTGGACGCCATGAAGCCCGCCCTGGTACTCGCCGCCGCCCTGGCCCTGTCCGCGGCCGCCGCTCCCACCGCCACCGCCGCCACCCCGGCCGCACCGGCCGACAAGGCCACCGCTGCCGCCGATCCGCCGGAGCGCTTCCGGCACCAGGCCCTCGCCTGGGGCCCGTGCCAGGATCCGGAGTTGGCCGCCGCCGGCGCCGAGTGCGCCACGCTCACCGTCCCGCTGGACTACCGCGCGCCCGACGGCCGCACCCTGCCCCTCGCCGTCTCCCGGATCCGCTCCGCCGACCCCGCCGCCCGGCACGGCGTCCTGCTGTCCAACCCGGGCGGCCCCGGCGAGCGCGCACTGGCCCTGCCGGTCGCGCTGCGCGACCGGCTGGCCCCGGCCACGGCCGCCGCCTACGACCTGATCGGGATGGACCCGCGCGGGGTGGGTGCCAGCGGCGGCCTCGACTGCGGCCTGAACCACGGCACTTGGCTGCGCTCGGCGGGCAGCGGCGCGGCCGGCTTCCGGGAGAGCTGGCGCCTGGCGAAGGCGGACGCCGACGCCTGCCTGGACAAGTACCCGGACCTGCTGCCGCACCTGACCACCCGCAACACCGCGCGCGACCTGGACGTGCTGCGATCGGCCCTGGGCGAGCCGCGCGCCTCCTTCTTCGGCCAGTCCTACGGCGCGCTGCTGGGCGCGGTGTACGCGCAGCTGTACCCGGGCCGGGTGGACCGCCTGGTGCTGGACAGCGCGCCGGACCCGGACCGGTACGGGGTCCGGACGCTCCAGGACATGGGGGCCGCCAACGAGCGGGCGCTGGACGACTTCGCCGCCTGGGCCGCGCCCCGCGACGGCCGGTACCGGCTGGGCGCGACGGCGGCGGCGGTGCGCGCCACCGTGCAGGGCCTGGTCCGGCGCGCCGAGGCGGCGCCGATCGGCATCGACGGGTTCCGCCTCGACGGCGCCCTGCTGCCGTTCCTGCTCACCGTCTGCCAGGGCGACGACCGCGACAGCGCCGACTACGCGGACGTGCTGCGCCAGTTGCTGGACGCCGCCGACGGCAGGCCGGTGCAGGCGAGCCCGACCCTGCACGCGCTGCTGACGGCCGTCCTGGCGCCCGACCCGCAGGCCGGCGCCGACCTCGCCGCCACGATCGGCTACCTGTGCGACGACGTGGCGATGCCGCGCTCCCCCGGGTGGTACGCGGCCGCCGTCGAACGCTCCCGCGCCACCCGGCCCCTCTTCGGACCGGTGTTCAACGGGCCGACGCCGTGCGCGAGTTGGCCGACCGACCCGCAGGAGCCGTTCGTCCAGGTGCGCAACGCGGTGCCCGCCCTGCAGATCCAGTCCACCGGCGACACCCACGCCCCCTACGCCGGCGCCCTGGCCCTGCACGCCCGGCTGTCCGCCTCCCGGCTGCTGACCGTCCCCGGCCGGATCCACACCGTCCTCCTCAACGGCTACAGCCCCTGCGCCCAGCGCGCCGTGGACGCCTACCTGTCCACCGGCGTACTGCCGCCGGCCGACGCCACCTGCTGACGGCAAGGGGCGCCGGGGCCGCCGGGCCGCCGGGGCGCCGGCCGCCCCGGCAGCCCTCACGTCACTGGCCCACGCGGCCGTCCACGCACTCGCGCAGCAGGTCGGCGTGGCCGCAGTGGCGGGCGTACTCCTCGATGCGGTGCACCTGGACCTCCCGGACCGACAGCCGCTGCTTGCCGAGGCGCTCGCCGAGGTCCGGATGGGCGGCCAACGCGGCGTCCAGGGCGGCCTGTTCGCGCTCCAGGTCGCGCCAGGCGGCCTCGACCAGGGCCGGGTCGGGGAGCGCCCCGTCGAAGTCGGCGTCGCGGGCGCCGTAGAGCTTGGGCTGCGGCTCGCCCTCGCGGATCCAGTTGTGCCAGTCGCGTTCCACCTCGGCCAGGTGGCGCACCAGGCCGAGCAGCGACATGGTCGAGGGCGGCACCGAGCGCCGGGCGAGCTGCTCGGCGTCCAGGCCCTCGCACTTCATCCGCAGGGTGAGGCGGTAGTTGACCAGGTAGTCCTCGAGGGTGGCGGCTTCGCCGTCCGGGGCGGGGCCTTCACTGTTGCGCGGATCGTCGGCCGGGTCGGCCCACATGTCGGGGTAGACGGTGGCCTGGGTCCATCGCTCGGGTCGCTCGCTCATCCCCGCATGATCGCCCGCAACCACCTCGCCCTTCAACCGAGTTAACGCGCCACCCGGCCACCCTGCCACCCTGCCGCCCTGCCCGGTTGACGATCGCGGTGCCGCCGGCCCGGACGGTGGAGGCGGCGGAGCGCCGACTCCGGCCAAGCGCCGGCCCCGGTGGGAGCCAACTCCGGCGAGCGCCAGCCCCGGTGGGCGTCAGCCCCGGTGGGCGTCGGCTGCCGCCCGCAGGAAGCCGAGGAAGCCGGCCACCGCGGGCGGCACCCGCTGCCCCCGGCGGGTGGCGGTGCAGACGTGGCGCACGGGGGTGTCCTGGGGGTGGAGGGGGACCAGGGCGATGTCGGGGCGGGCGGCGCGGGCGGCCAGGGCGGGGATGAGGGTGGGGCCCAACCCCGCGGCGACCAGGCCGAGTTTGGCGGCCCAGGCGCCGACGGCGTACTCGATGCGGGGCTGGAAGCCGCTGCGCAGGCAGGCGGCGAGCAGGGTGGATCCGGGGTCGCGGCGGGCGGCGATCCAGGGTTCGTCGGCGAGTTCGGCCAGCCGCAGGCGGCGCCGGCCGGCGAGCCGGTGGCCGCGCGGGAGGGCGACCAGGACGGGGTCTGCGAGCAGCGGGTGCAGCTCGAACTGGTCGGTGTCGTAGGCGTCCTGGGGGTCCTCGGCGTAGGAGGCGACCACGGCGAGGTCGATGGTGGCCTCGGCGAGGCGCTCCAGCAGCTGGGCGCTGAGGCCTTCGGTGAGGGTGGTCTCGACCTGCGGGTGGGCGGTGCGGAAGGCGGCGAGGGCGGCGGGGACGAGTTCGGCGTTGGCGCTGTCGAAGGCGCCCGCTCGCAGGCGTCCGGCGTCGAGTTCGGTGAGGGCGACGAGGTCGCGGCGGGTGGTGTCGAGGCGTTCCAGCAGGGCCTCGGCGTGCGGGAGCAGGGCGCGGCCGTGTTCGGTCAGCCGGACCCCGCGGGCCAGGCGGTCGAACAGCGGGGCACCCAACTCGGCTTCCAGGGTGGCGATCTGGCGGGAGACCGCGGACTGGGTGAAGCCCAGGCGCTCGCCGGCGGCGGTGAAGGAGCCCAGGTGGGCGACGGTGCGGAAGACGTCCAGCCAAGCCATGTCCATTTCGCATGAGTACCATGCGAGACATTCGTTTGTCGCCTGGCTCGGGGCTGCCTAGCGTGGGGGCCATGGAAAAGATCGCCTTTCTGGGCCTGGGCCGGATGGGGCTGCCGATGGCCCGTCGCCTGGCCGCCGCCGGCTACCCGTTGACGGTGTGGAACCGCACTCCCGGCCGCTCCGACGGCCTGACCGAGGCCGCCGACCCGGCCGGGGCGGTGGCCGGGGCCGGCATCGTCGTCACGATGCTCTCCGACCCGCAGGCCGCCGCCGAGGTCGCCGGGCGCTTCACCGCCGCGCTGGCCCCCGGCACCCTGTGGATCGACATGTCCTCGATCGGCCCGCGCGCCCTCGCCGGGCTGCGGGAGCGACTGCCGGAGGGCGTGGCCCTGGTGGACGCCCCGGTGCTGGGCAGCGTCGGCCCGGCCGCCCGCGGCGAGCTGACCGTCTACGCGGGCGGCGAGGACGCCGACCTGGAGCGCGCCGAGCCGGTGCTGTCCCGCCTGGGCCGGGTGCGGCACTGCGGGGGCCCCGGTGCGGGGGCGGCGTTGAAGGTGGTGGTGATGGGCGCGATCGTCACCTCGGTCGCCGTACTGGACGAAGTGCTGTCGGTGGCGGGCGAGTTGGGTGTGCCGCAGGAGCAGGCGCTGGAGGTGCTGGCGGCCGGGCCGCTCGCGGGGGTGGTGGCCCGGGCGCGCAGCGCGGAGTCGGACTTCCCGGTGCGGCTGGCCGCCAAGGACCTCGCCCTGGCGGGCGGCGGCCCGCTGCTGGCGGCGGCCCGTCGGGCGCTGCTGGCGGACCCGTCGATCGCGGACCGGGACCTGTCGGCGGTGGTGCGGGCGCTGCGGGAGGACTGACGCCTGCCGCCGTGGAGGGCGGGCCTGCGGCTCGGAGGAACGTCCAGCGCCGCCCCGCCCGCGGCGCGGCCGGCTTGGTGCCGCCGCCGATGGCCGGGCGCGCGCGCCGTCCGGTGTAGTGGGGGGCGTCCGCCGCGACCACCGATGAAGGGCGCCCCTTGTCCGCTCGCACCGCCGTGCAAGGCGTCGTCCGACTCGCCGGGCCCCGGCTGCCCCTGGTGTCCTTCCTCGCCCGGCTGCCCGCCGCGCTGTGCCCGACCGGGACGCTGCTGATGGTGACCGCGCTGGACGGGGTGGGCCGCGGCGGGGTGGTGGCGGGCCTGCTGTGGGGCGGGCAGGCGGTGGGCGGGCCGCTGCTGGGCCGGCTGGCCGACCGGCGCGGCCACCGTCCGGTGATCCTGGCGGCGTCGCTGGCCAACGCGCTGCTGACGGCCGCCCTGGTGGTGGCCTCGGTCGGCGCCCTGGCGCCGGCGGTGCAGGCCGGGTGCGCGGCGCTGGCGGGTTTCACCGTGCCGCAGATCGGGCCGCTGTCGCGGACCCGCTGGATCGCGCTGGCGGGCGGGCGCCGTGACGGCCACGAACTGGTCGGCCCGGCGCTGGCCTTCGACGCGGTGGTGGACGAGACGAGTTTCGTGGCCGGCCCCGCCCTGGTCGGGGTGCTGGCCTGGGCGGTGCACCCGGCGGCGGGCCTGGTGTGCGCGGCGGTGCTGATGGCGGTGTTCGGCACGGTGTTCGCGCTGCACCCGACGGCCCCGGCGCCGGCGCCCGCGGTGGCGGCAGCGGCGCCCACGGCGGCGGGGCGCACGGCGGCGGCGGGGCGGGTGCTGTCGGGGCCGCTGCTGGTGCTGATCGCCGTGACGGTGCTGCAGGGCGTGGTGTTCGGCGCCGCCAACACCGGGGTGCAGTACCTGGCCCGGGGGGACGCGGGCGTCGGCGGCCTGGTCTGGTCGGCGATGGGGGTGAGCAGCGCGGCGGCCGGGGTCCTGCTGGCCTCGTTCGCGGAGCGTTTCGACCTCACCGCGCGGCTGCGCACGGCGGTGGCGGCGCAGGCGGTGCTGCTGCTGGGGCTGCTGCCGGTGGACGGGGTGGCGGGTGCGGCGGTGGCGGTGGGGGCGGTGGGGTTCGCGGTGGCGCCGGCGCTGATCGCGGTGTTCGGCCTGGTGGAGCGGGTCGCGCCGGCGGGCCGGATGGCGGAGGCGATGACGCTGCTGGGCAGCGGGCTGATCGCGGGGCAGGGGCTGGCGGTGACGGGGGTGGGGCCGCTGGTCGGCGCGCACGGGCCCCTCGCGGCGTTCGCGCCGGCCTGTGCGGCCGGGGCGCTGGCCCTGCTGCTGGTGCTGGCGCTGGTGCGGCTGCGGCGGTTCCCGCCGGCCCGGCCGGCGCCGGCCCCGGCGCTCGCGGCGGCGGCCGCGTCCTCCTGAGGCCCGGGGCCTCCTGACGCCCGGGGCCTCCTGACGCCCGAACACTCCCGAGTCCCCGGGGCCGTCAACCGCGGGCCTCCCCCGGTTCCACCCGGGGGCCGGTCAACCACCGCCTCCCCGTTCACCCGATCAGGGGGGCTGGTGTGCGGGCCCGGGGGCGTGGGCCGTAGCGTCGTGGCGGCGGACGGCAACGGCCCGGGGAGGCGGCACGCGTGCAGGTCATGAGGGTTGGGCGGGGCGCGGCGGCGCTGGCGCTGGCGGCGGTGGTGCTGGCGGCGTCGGCGTGCGGGGCTCCCCCCTCCGGGGGCGGCCCGGACGGCGCCGCCCGGGCCGGCCGGGCGCCGCGCGCGGACGCGGGCGGCGGGGCCGCGCCGGATCCGCAGGGCCGTCCGCTGGCGCTGGTCTACCGGGGCCCGGCGGCCTGCGAGGGCTGCCCGGAGGCGGCGCACGACCTGCTGGAGCACGACGGCTTCGCGGTGCGCTACATCGGGCCCGAGGAGGAGGTCCGCTTCGGCCCGGACGCGCTGTCCGGCGCGGCGCTGTACGTGCAGCCGGGCGGTACCAACGGGCAGGAGGTGTCCACCGCCTGGCGCCTGCTGCAGCAGGACCCGGGCTTCTCCCCCGAGCTGGTGCGCGCCTACGTGCGCGGCGGCGGGCACTACCTGGGGCTGTGCATGGGCGGCTACCTGGCCGGCCACGACCCCGGCTACGGCCTCCTGCCGGGCGACTCCGGGCAGTACATCAGCTCCGGGGGCGCCACCGTCACCGACGAGCAGGACCACCTGGTCGACGTCTCCTGGCGCGGGCGGCCGCAGCGGATGTACTTCCAGGACGGCCCGTACTTCGACCTGGAGGGCCCGGGCGCCCAGGTGCTGGCCCGCTACACCAACGACCGGGCCGCGGCCGCCGTCGCCCCGTACGGCTCGGGCCGGGTGGCGGTCAGCGGCCCGCACCCGGAGGCCCCGGCCGAGTGGTACCGCGACTACGGCCTCTCCGACGAGTCCCCGGCCGGCCTGGCCCTGGGCGGGGACCTGGTGCACACCCTGCTGGGCACGGCGCCGAAGTCCTGACGCCCCGGGCCCGGCCTGACCCTGACCCACCCCTGAGTCAACGGGCTGCACTCCACGGTGCACCGCCTGGCCTTCGGCCCCGAACAGGACCACTACCGCTCCATCGGCGGCTACCACTGCTGGTTCGCCGTCCACGACTCGACGCTCGCCCGCGAACTGGACAGCTGGTTCGTCAACTTGACCCGAGCTTGAAGGGACCGGGCCTGTGGGTAGGGCGCGGCTGGCTGTCGCGTGGCCTCCCACGTCTGAGCCACCTGGGTTGCGGTGGCTGGGACGCGTGACTCACGCCCCGCGGTCCACACGGTCTCGCCTTTGCGGGCGATGTTGTGGGACGCGTTTGTATCCGCGTGCAGGACGGTCCCGCAGGACCGGCAGGCGAACGTTGCCTGGTCGACGCGGTTCTTCCGGTCGATGTGGTGGCACTGGGAGCATTCCTGGCTGGTGTACGCCGGATCGACGTACACCAGCGGCACCCCGGCCCGCTTCGCCTTGTACGCGATATACCGGCCGAGCTGGTGGAAGCCCCACGAGTGCAACTGGGTCCGCTGGTCCTTGCGGAGCCGTACCCGACTGCGGATGCCCGTCAGATCTTCCAGGGCGATACCGAAGCCGGTGCGTTCAGCGGCAGTAACAATGGTCTTGGAGACGATGTGATTGACGTTGGCGGTGTGCCGGGCTTCCTTCCGCGACCGCTTCTTGAGGAGGCGCTTGGCGGACTTTGTGCCCTTGGCCTGCAACTTGCGCCGCAGGTCGAGCTGGCGCTTACGGTGCCGGTTCAGGCCGCGTCCGGCGGCCCGGTAGCCGGTGCTGATGGTGGCGATGTTGGCGATGCCGAGGTCCACTCCGATGAAGGCGGCCGGGCTCTGGTTGAGCGGCTTCTCCGGTACCTCACAGGTGGCGATCAGGTAGAACTCGCCGTCGCGCTCGATGAGATCGGACTCGCCCCTGCGGTGCTCGCGGAGCATCGTGAGCGCGTCGGGCGAGCACGCGAATCGCACACCCTTGAGCCGTCCGGCCATTGTCCAGATGCTGACGGTCCGATGGTCCAGCTGCCAGCTCAAACACCTGTCGTCATACGGCTGTGCGGCCTCGGCCCGGAACGTGATCGGCTTCGACTCCGCCTTGACCCGTCGTTCGGAGCCCGGCCTGCCGAGGTTCCCGGCGCGGATGTTGGCCTTCAACGTGGTGTAGGCGTCACGGGTCTTCTTGATGACGTGCTGGGCGGCCTGCGCCCCCAGCCCTATCGCCTTCAATCCGGCGTAGGTGTGCTTGCGGAGCTCGTACTCACGCGGGACCCCGCGCTCGAACGCAACCGCCGACACCCAGCACGCGGCCTCGTTGACCGCGCGCAGGGTCGAACGCAGCGCGGTGGCCTGGTCAGCCTCCGGCACCAGCTTCACCCGCACCACGATCTTCATGCCCGAGAACATAACCTGACCCACTGACAACAGGCGCCCCCGACAGCGCCCTGATGATCCGCCTGCGCGCCGCCTCGATGCGCTGGATGGGCCGCTGGCCGCTGCGCGCCGTCCTGGCCGCCCAGTTCGCCAAGGCCGGCGACATCGCCCTGCCCGACTACCCGCTGCCCGCCCGTGCCGCCTGAGGTGCGCCCCCGGGGGCTTGCACCTCACGCGGCGTCAGAAGGGATGCTCGTGCCATGCCCTCCTCCGAACAGACCTGGAAGGTCGGCCCGCTCGCCGAGGCGAGCGGACTGACCGTACGCACCCTCCACCACTGGGACCAGCTCGGCCTGCTCTGCCCCTCCCGGCGCACCGCCTCCGGCCACCGCGCCTACACCGAGCAGGACGTCGTGCGGCTCTACCAGATCCTCGCCCTGCGCCGCCTGGGCCTGGGCCTGGAGACCATCGCCACCTGCCTGGACGCCGGCGTGGACGTGCGGCGCCTGGTGCGCGAGCACCTGGCCGCCACCGAGGCCTCCCTGGCGGCGCTGCGGGAGCTGCGCGAGCGCCTGGGCCACCTGGACGGCGAGCTCGCCGCCGCACGCGAGCCCGGCACCGAGGACCTGCTGCGCCTGGTGCGGGCCGCCGGCGCCACCCGGCCCGCCGCCGACGAGGCCCTGCGCCGCCACCTCGACGAGGACCAGCTGCACGCCCTCGCCGACCACGCGGCCGCCCTCGGCCCGGCCGCCCACTACCTGCTGGAGGTCGAGTGGCCCCAGCTCTACCGCCGCGCCGAGGCCCTGCGCGCCGCCGGCACCGACCCGGCCGACCCCCGGGTGCGCCGCATCGCCGCCCGCCTCGACGAGCTCTCCCGGCTGTTCAGCGGCGGCGACACCACGCTGTCCGCCGCCGTGCGCACCGCCTGGTGCGAGGACCCGGCCGCCCTGTCCGGCGACCCCGCCGCCCCCGCCGACGCCTGGGCCGACCTGCGCACCTTCCTCGACCGGGCCCGGGAGGCGTCATGATGCCCCGCCGGGTGCGGCTGCGCGTCGCCCTGCTGAGCACCCTGCCCGTCCTGGCGGTGACCGTCCTGGCGCTGTTCCCGCTGGCCCTGGCCGGCCTGCTGCCCTGGTCGGTGCCGCCGGCCGTGCTGCTGGCCCAGGGCGTCCAGGCCTGGCTGGTCCTGCACCGCCTGGGCCGCCCGGCCGACGGGTCCTGAGCGCTACCTGGCGCGCGGCTGGTTGAAGCGCAGCATGTTGCCCGCCGGGTCGCGGAAGGCGCAGTCGCGCACGCCGTAGGGCTGGTCCATCGGCTCCTGGAGGACCTCGGCGCCGGCGGCGCGGATGCGCTCGAAGGTGGCGTCGCAGTCGTCGGTGCGGAAGATGACGCCGCGCAGCAGCCCCTTGGCGAGGAGTTCGGCGGCGGCCCGGCGGTCGTCCTCGGAGGCGTGCGGGTCGGCCAGCGGGGGTTCCAGGACGATCTCCACCCCGGGCTGCTCGGGCGAGCCGACGGTGACCCAGCGCATGCCCTCGAAGCCGACGTCGTTGCGCACCTCGAAGCCGAGGACGTCGCGGTAGAAGGCGAGCGCCTTGTCGTGGTCGTCGACGGCGATGAAGCACTGCGCGAGTTCGATGCTCATGCACGTCAACTTACGGGAGAGGGGCCGCCCTTCGCTTCAGGTACGGCGCCTCAGGTGCGGCGCGCGGGGCGGGTGCGGATCTTGGCGATGCAGGCGGGGATGGGCTCGCCGTCGGCGTGGTCGCGGGAGCGGTAGGCGCTGGGGCTCTCGCCGACCAGTTCGGTGAAGCGGCTGCTGAAGGAGCCGAGCGAGGTGCAGCCCACCGCCATGCACACCTCGGTGACGCTGAGGTCGCCGCGCCGCAGCAGCGCCTTGGCCCGTTCGATCCGGCGGGTCATGAGGTAGCTGTACGGGGTCTCGCCGTAGGCGGTGCGGAAGCTGCGCGAGAAGTGGCCGGGCGACATCAGCGCGGTGCGGGCCAGGGCGGGCACGTCCAGCGGCTGGTCGTACTCGCGGTCCATCCGGTCGCGGGCCCGGCGCAGCCGGACGAGGTCTTCGAGGGGTACGCGGGTGGGCACGGCAGCCACCGTACCGGGCCGCTCGGACACCCTGCCCCGCCCGGCGCGCGCCCGGTAACCGGGCGGTGGCGCCGGGCGGGCCGGCCGCCACCGCGGCGAGGTGCGTGCCCCGACGCCGCGGACCCGGCGGGGATCCGGGAGACAGGCGTCAGGCGGTGCGCGGGCCGCGGGCGAGCAGCGGGGCACCGCCGTCGTGCGGCAGGACGACGAGGTAGCGCCAGGGGCCGTCCTCGGCCACGGCCAGCGAGAGGGTCTGCGCCTCGAAGGCCGCGGCGGCGGGGGCGGCGCCCTCGGTCAGTTCGTCGAGGCGGGCGTGCGACGCCAGGAAGTCCGCGGGGCCGTTGAACCACTTGGGGACGGGCGCGCCGCGGCGCAGCGCGGCCAGCAGGTCCGCGCGCAGCGGCCCCTCGGCGGGGGGGCGGGGGCGGGGGGGGGGGGCGGGCGCGGCGCGCGGGGGGGGGGGGGGGGGCGCGGGGGGGGGGCGGGCGCGCGGGGCGAAACCGGGGGCCCCGCGCCC
>NZ_JBHYGR010000055.1:54067-57453 GCF_042738155.1 Kitasatospora sp. NPDC059088
CGCGTGTGCGGCCGGGCGGGCGGGCCCCGGGGGGGGGCCGCGGGTGGTGTTGGTGCGGGGGTCCCGGGCCCCCCGGGGCGGGTCGGGGCGGCAGCGGCGAGGTGCCGGCAGCGCGGGCAGAACCGGGCGCCGACGCGCACGCCGAACGGGTGGCGGTAGCGGACGATGGTGCGCGGCTGTTCCTGGCACAGTGTCCGGTCGTCGCCGACCGCGGCGTGCTCCGGTTCGTCCGGTTCGCCCTCGACGGTGCAGGCCCCGAAGGTGGCGGGTTGCCGGGCGGTGGCGAAGGACCAGCCGGTGGGCGTGTCGGTGTTCATGCGCGCGACCCTGCCACGGCGGCGGGGGCGCGGGCATCCGCTTTTCCGTGGCACCCGGCCCCCGGCTGCGGGTCCCGGCGGCGGCGATCTAGGGTGGCCGCATGATCTCCTCTCCGATATCCGGCCCGATATCCGACCCCGCCGAGGCGCTGCGGGTGCTGCTGGAGGGCAATGCCCGTTTCGTCGGCGGCAGCCCCGAGCACCCCAACCAGGACGCCGGGAGGCGGGCCGCGCTGGGGGCGGCGCAGAAGCCGTTCGCGGTGCTGTTCGGCTGTTCCGACTCCCGACTGGCCGCCGAGATCATCTTCGACCGGGGCCTGGGTGACCTGTTCGTGGTGCGCACCGCCGGTCATGTGACCGGCGCGGAGGCGCTGGGCAGCATCGAGTACGGGGCGGCGGTGCTGGACTGCCCGCTGGTGGTGGTGCTCGGGCACGACTCGTGCGGCGCGGTGGCGGCGGCGCTGGACTCCCTGGAGCAGGGCAGGCTGCCCGGCGGCTTCGTGCGGGACGTGGTGGAGCGGGTGACGCCGAGCGTGCTGTCGGCGAAGGCGGCGGGCATCGAGGACCCGGACGCGATCGTGGACGAGCACATCCGCCAGACGGTGGACCTGCTGCTGGAGCGCTCGCAGCTGCTGGCCGCCCGGGTCGCCGAGGGGCGGGCCGCGGTGGTGGGCCTGTCGTACCGGCTGACCGACGGCCAGGCCCGTACGGTCGCCGTCCGCGGCCTGGGCTGACCCCCCGGCGCCGCGTGCTGCGGGTGCGGGAACGCGGTGTCCGATCCCCGCCAGCGCCGGGGCGCGGGCGGGGGCAGAGTCGGTGTCCGGTCGCGGACCGTCCGGTCCGGGCCACCGACTCATCCGATGCGAGGACGGCTCTTCCCGTGCACAAGGTCACCGATCTCAAGGTTCTCTACTTCGGCACCCCGGTGGTGCTGATCGGCTCGCGCAACGAGGACGGCAGCGCCAACCTGGCGCCGATGTCCTCGGCCTGGTGGCTGGGGCAGACCTGCGTGCTGGGGCTGGGCAACAGCTCCCAGACGTCGGTCAACCTGCGGCGCGAGGGCGAGTGCGTGCTCAACCTGCCCTCGGCCGGGCAGGTCGACGCCGTGGACGCGCTCGCGCTGCTGACCGCCAACCCGCGGATCACCGAGCACCGGCTCGCGCAGGGCTACCGGCACGAGCGGGGGAAGTTCGCCGCCGCGGGGCTGACCGAGCTGCCCGGTGAGCTGGTGGCGGCGCCGCGGGCGGCCGAGTGCCCGGTGCAGCTGGAGTGCCGGCTGGAGGAGGCCCGGCCGCTGGCGGGCAACCCGGGGTGCACCGCCTTCGAGGTCTCGGTGGTGCGCGCGCACGTGGAGGAGCGGCTGATCGTGCCGGGCACCGACCACTACGTGGACCCGGTCGGCTGGGACCCGCTGATCATGAAGTTCTGCGAGTTCTTCGGCGAGGGGCGGCGGCTGACGCCCTCGCGGCTGGCGGAGGGCTGGCAGATGCCGGGGAGGATGCCGGCCGCGGTGTGAGGCGGCCGGGCCGCACCCCGGGCCGCGTCCTGGGGCCCCGGCTCGGACGTCCTGGGGCCCCGGCTCAGGCGACGGTCGCCCCGCAGGAGTCGCACACCCGGGTCGCGGGCAGTTCCAGGAAGCAGTTGGGGCAGATCGCCGGCGGGCGCGGGGTGGTCGCGGTGGCCGCGGCGGCCGCGGGGGCGGCGGCGGCGCTCTTGCGGCGGGTCACCGTGGTCTTCAGGCGCGGGGCCAGGGCGGGGATGCCGCCGTCGGCGGGCAGGTCGGCGCCGAAGTGCCGGTAGCAGGCGAGCCGGGCGGCGGCGGCGTGCTGCTCGCGGTCCATCTCGTCCAGGACGGGCGGCTGCCCGGCGACCTCCAGCACGTCCTGGTAGCCGGCCCCGACCATGCCGTCGGTGGCGTTCACGACCAGGGCGGTCAGCGGCGGGTCGCCGCGCCGGTGGGCCTCGCGCACCACCAGGGCCAGCACCTTGCCGATCCAGTGCCGCTGGTTGACGCTGGTGCGCACCCCGGAGGCCTGCTGGACGGCCTCGGCCAGCTCGGCGTAGGTGATCACCGCGTGGTAGCGGTGGGCCACGTCCACCAGGGCCGGGTAGGCCGCCCTGGTCCACACGATGTGCGCCTGGCTGACGGCGACGGCCGTGCCGTCCGCCTCCCGCCAGTAGCCGCGCTGCTGCTGCGTCATCCCGTCCGCCCCTCGTCCCGTCGCGCCTGTCGGCCCCCGCCGGGAGCGAGGCTACCCCGCGGCGGTGTCCGGTTTCCTGTCGGGGGCGCGGCCGGGGGGCTTGACTTCAAGTGCTGTTGAAGTCGTCGAATGGGTGCCGACCGCAGCCGTACGGGCTTTCCGCGGTCGATGCCCCGCCCGTACGGGAACGGACCGGGGCCGGGGCCGCCTCCCTTCGATCGTGCCGTTGGCGGCCCCGGCCCTCGTCACCGTTGCCTCACCGGTGCCTCACCGCCGCGCGGCGAGGCCGTCCAGGGTGAGGTCGAGCAGGCGCTCGGCCTGCTCGCGGTGCCCGGCGCCCGCCGAGGTGAGGGCGATGCCCTCCAGGGCGGCGGCGAGGTCGGTGGGCCGGATGTCGGTGCGGATCGCGCCGGCGGCCGCGCAGGCGTCCATGAGCGTGGTGACGGCGGCCCGGATCATCTCCCGGCTGCCGCCGTAGGGGTTGGCCCCGGTGGCGGCGATGGCGCGCAGGGCGTCGATCATGCCGTACTTGGCGGTGGCGTAGTCCAGGAACAGGCGGGTCCAGGCGCGCAGCGCCTGCTCGGGCGGCCGCTCGGCGAGCAGGGCGGGGGCGGCCTCGCACAGCTGGGCCACCTCGTTGCGGTAGACCGCCTCGATCAGGTCCTCCCGGGTGGGGAAGTTGCGGTAGAGGGTGGCGCTGCCCACGCCCGCCTCCTTGGCGATGCGCTCCAGGTGCGCGTCCGGCCCCTGCTCCCCGAACACGCGCGCGGCGGTGGTGAGGATCTTCTCCCGGTTGCGCCGCGCGTCGGCCCGCAGCGGCCGGGGGGCTGCGTCGGTCATCGGTGGTCGCCGTTCCCTTCGTCGATGG
>NZ_JBHYGR010000056.1:0-27111 GCF_042738155.1 Kitasatospora sp. NPDC059088
CCGCGCGCGCCGCCGGCGCGCGCGCGGGGACTCGGGCTCTGGCGCGCCGCCCCCCCCCCCCCCCCGCCGGCGCCCCCCCCCCCCCCCCGGGCCGGGTGAGAGCGGGAGCCGCTGTTCCGAGGGACGGGGTGAGCGCGCGATGTGGAGGGGTGGGCGGGCGGCGGGTGAGGTGGGAGGAGGAGGGTGGGGGGCGGGGGGGGAGGGGGCGGGCCCCCGGAGTGTCGACGGAGCGAAGCCCCGAAAGCCCCCCACGAAATACCACCGGACCCAGCCCGCGAACCGGGCACAATGGCCTAGTGACGGTGGCCCGTCCGGCGTCGGGGGGCCAGGGGATTGGAGGCCCGGGTGAGCGATCTTCCGCGCAAGGCAGTGACCCGAACGGCACGGCTCGCCGCCCTGCCGCTGGGCATAGCCGGTCGCGCCACGCTCGGACTGGGCAGGCGCATCGGCGGCCGGTCCGCCGAGGTGGTGACGGCCGAGCTCCAGCAGGCCACCGCCGACCAGCTGTTCAAGGTGCTGGGCGAGCTCAAGGGCGGGGCGATGAAGTTCGGGCAGGTGCTGTCCGTCTTCGAGGCCGCGCTGCCCGAGGAGGTCGCCGGTCCGTACCGGGCGGCGCTCACCAAGCTGCAGGACGCCGCTCCCCCGATGCCCGCCGCCAAGGTGCACACCGCCCTGGCCGAGCGGCTCGGGGAGGGCTGGCGCGAGCTGTTCCTGGAGTTCGACGACCGTCCGGCGGCGGCCGCCTCGATCGGCCAGGTGCACCGCGCGGTCTGGCACGACGGCAGACGGGTCGCCGTCAAGGTGCAGTACCCGGGTGCGGGCGAGGCCCTGCTCGCCGATCTTTCCCAGCTGTCCCGGGTGGCCTGGCTGCTCGGCCCGCTGATCCCCGGGCTGGACATCAAGCCGCTGATCACCGAGCTGCGCGAGCGCGTCTCGGAGGAGCTGGACTACGAGCTGGAGGCCCAGGCCCAGCGTCGGCACGCCGAGGAGTTCGCGGGTGACCCGGACATCGTGGTGCCGGTCGTGGTGGCGCAGGCCGACCAGGTGCTGATCACCGAGTGGATGGATGGCACTCCGCTGTCCGAGGTGATCGCGAACGGCACCCAGGAGGAGCGCGACCGCGCCGGGCAGCTGCTGGCCCGGTTCCTGTTCGCGGGCCCGTCACGGACGGGGCTGCTGCACGCGGACCCGCACCCGGGCAATTTCCGGCTGTTGAAGGACGACGGCCCGATCGGGGGCTGGCGGCTGGGCGTGCTGGACTTCGGCACCGTGGACCGTGTGCCGGGCGGGCTGCCCGCGCCGATCGGGGCCTCGCTGCGGATGGCCCTGGACGGCGACGCGGCGGGCGTGCTGACGATGCTGCGCGAGGAGGGCTTCGTGAAGCCCTCGATCGAGCTGGACCCGGACGCGGTGCTGGACTACCTGCTGCCGATCATCGAGCCGGCGGCGGTGGACAGCTTCCACTTCACCCGGGTCTGGATGCGGGCCCAGGCGGCCCGGATCGCCGATCCGCGCTCGCCCGCCTACAACCTGGGCAAGCAGCTGAACCTGCCGCCCTCGTACCTGCTGATCCACCGGGTGACGCTGAGCACCATCGGGGTGCTGTGCCAGCTGGGCGCCAAGGCGCCGTTCCGCGCCGAGATGCTGGAGTGGCTGCCCGAGTTCTCCGGTGAGCGCCCCGCGAAGCCCGCCGGGGCGGGCGGCCCGGCCGAGCACGCGAAGCGCACCGCGTCCGCCCCGCCCGGCAAGCCCACCAAGTCCGCGAAGCCGCCCAAGGCCGCCAAGCCCGCCCGCGACTGAGCCGACCCCCCGAGGGCGGGCGCCGCGCACAAGCACAACGGCCGCAGGCCGCTCCCCGTTACGGGGGGCGGCCTGCGGCACGACGGGGGTCAATCGGATCGGCGGCGAACCGCCTGTGCCGGCGCTACATCAGCGCGACGGCGAGCGCCTTGCGGGCGCGCAGCGAGGCCCGCTCGGCCCGCTGCCGGAGCTTGCGGGCCCGGACGACCCGGCTGACGAGGCGTTGTTCCTCGGCCTCGTGGAGCCTGTCTTGCATATGGGCACGGGCCAGGGATTCATGCAGGAGTTGCATTTCGAGGGTCCTGTTCTGGATCTGAAGTTCGGTGGTCTGCTCAGCGCGGACGGTCGGATCGATGGCGGCGGGGGTCATGTGGTGGTCCTGCTCGTGGTGCGTGCTCGGAAATGGGACGGTGCGGGCTGCTGCGTCGGCCTTGGCGGCGGCGATCCGTACGGACCGGCGGAGGGCGCTGTCCAGCGGGGGCTGCTCTCCCCGGCGGACTGCCCTGGCGTCGTGGGCGGGGTTCACGCCATGACCTCGGTCTTGCGCGGACGCCCACGCGGCCGCTTGCGGGCCACGACGACACCCTGGACGAACAGTTCGCCGCCCCAGACGCCCCACGGCTCGCGCCGCTCCAGGGCGCCCGCGAGGCAGGCCTCCTTCACCGGGCAGGTGCCGCAGAGGGACTTCGCGTACTCGACGTCGGCGGGCGTCTCGGCGAAGAAGACCTCGGGGTCGAAGGCGCGGCAGGGGATGGGGAAACCGAGCGCCTCGGCCTGCTCGATCGAGTTGAGCTGCATGAACGGAACCTCCGGAGGGTCGGCCTGGTCGGCCTTGGTGATCTGGCTTGTCGGCGGTACGGACGGGATGGGCGGCGTGATGACCGTGGACACTGTGGGCGTCTTCCTCGTCTTCTCAGTGGTTCCGGCCCAGGGAACTGGTGGTGCTGGGCCGGAGGCCCCGGAGGGCCTGGGTGGTCTTGCGTACCGGACAAAACAGAAGGGCCGCGGATCCCGGTGTGACGGGTTCCGCGGCCCTGGAGGTGCCGACCTGAGGCTGACTCAGGTTCGTTCTCTCCAGGGTTCAGGCCCGCGGAAGGCCCGCATCCGGACGGCCTCGGCGCCGATAAAGGCGGCCTTGGCCTGGTTGATCTGCTGCTCGTTCTGCTTCTGGGCGTTTCCGGCACCGACGGCCTGCGCATAGTCGCCATGCATCGCGGCGATTACGACTGACTTCGGTGCCTGGAGCGGTCGCTGGTCGCACTCGGGGCGCGACGTGCCGACCTGCGCCCAGCCACGGGACAGACCGGTCTCGACGACGATGCCTTCGACACTCCTGCCGCCCGTGGGGCACAGATCAGTGTGTCCAAGACCACTGACAGCGGAGGCGACGGAGACACCGGTGGTGTCGAGACCCAGACCGGTTCCACCGAGCTCGGCGAGCGCCCGCAGACGGGCGGCACGCAGGGAGGCAGCGACAACGGTCTGGCCAGTCATTTTGGTGATCATGATGTTTCCCACTGTCTTCGCCTCCTCTCGGCGTCTCGCGGAGCCTGGTTTCCCTGGCTCCGAATGTTCGGATGTCTGTCTCGGTGAAGCTGGTGAAGCGTGAAGCGGGTGAAGCTGTGTGGCGTGGGGAATCGGCACAGGTCTCACCCCGTGCGACCGCGTCCCCTTGACCGCTCCGGCAGGCTATTGCGCTCCCGGTATGCCGCGCAAACTATTTTTCACGCGAGTTCACGCGGCGCCATCGACGGCGCGGTCCGCGCGACGTTCCGCGGCGGTTGCGAAGTCCCCCGAGCAGTCCCCTGGACCGCGCCCGTGCCGGCTCACGCCGGATCGACCGGACCGTCGTCCTCGACGCCGTCCGAATCCTCCTCGGGCTCCTCCCCCGCACACAACGAGAGCACGGCGGCCCCGTACTTGTCCAGCTTCATGGCGCCGACCCCCGAGATCAGGGCCAGTTCCTGCCGGTTCGCGGGCACGTCCTCGGCGATCGCCATCAGCGTCGCGTCGGTGAACACCACGTACGCCGGGACGCCCTGCCCCTTGGCCTGCGCGGCCCGCCAGTCGCGCAGGCGTTCGTAGAGCGCCTCGTCCATCGTGGACGGGCAGTCCTCGCAGCGGCGCAGCTTGCGTTCGACGGCGTCGGTGAGCGCCTTGTCGCAGACCCGGCACTTGACCGGGCCGCGGACCCGCCGGGCGGCGGAGCGCTCGCCGGGCTCGACGCCCCCCCGCCCGCCCCGCGCGCCGGGGCGCGCGCCCGGGGCGGTGGAGCCGGGGCGCAGCCCGTCCATGAAGCGGCTGGGCTTGCGGGAGGCACGGCCGCCCGGGGAGCGGGAGAGGGCCCAGGAGAGGCTGAGGTGCTTGCGGGCGCGGGTGACGCCGACGTAGAGGAGGCGGCGTTCCTCCTCGATCTGTTCGTCGGTCTTGGCGTAGATGATCGGCAGGGTGCCCTCGGTGAGGCCGACGAGGAAGACGGCGTCCCATTCGAGGCCCTTGGCGGCGTGCAGGGAGGCGAGGGTGACGCCTTCGACGGCCGGGGCGTGCTGGGCGGCGGCGCGGGCGTCGAGTTCGGCGACGTAGGCGGCGAGGTCGGTGTCCAGGCCTTCGGCGGTGCGGGTGCGCTCGAACTCCTCGGCGAGCCGGACGAGGGCGGCGAGGGACTCCCAGCGGTCGCGGACGGCGCCGGAGCCGGCGGGCGGTTCGGGGGTGAAGCCGCGGCTGGCGAGGACGGCGCGGACCTGGCCGGCCAGGTCGGGGGCGCCGGCGGTGAGGGGGTCGGCGGCGGCGCGGGCGGCGCCGCGCAGCAGGACGCCGGCGTCGCGGACCTCGGGGCGCTCGAAGAAGCGTTCGGCGCCCTTGAGCTGGTACGGGACGCCGAGGTCGGCGAGGGCCTGCTCGTAGACCTCGGACTGGCCGTTGGTGCGGAACAGGACGGCGATCTCGCTGGCGCGCACGCCGGCGGCGATGAGGTCCTTGATCCGGCGGGCGGTGGTCTCGGCCTCGGTGGGTTCGTCCTCGTACTCGGTGTAGACGGGTTCGGGGCCGGCCTCGCGCTGGGAGACGAGTTCGAGGCGGTGGCGGGCGGCCTCGCCGCGGGCCTGGGAGAGCAGTCCGTTGGCGAGGTGGACGACCTGGGGGGTGGAGCGGTAGTCGCGGACGAGTTTGACGACGGTGGCCTCGGGGTGGCGGCCGCGGAAGTTGAGCAGGTAGTCGGGGGTGGCGCCGGTGAAGGAGTAGATGGTCTGGCTGGCGTCGCCGACGACGCACAGGCTGGCGCCGCCGCTGTCGCCGGTCCACCGGTCGAGCAGGCGCTGCTGGAGCGGGGAGACGTCCTGGTACTCGTCGACGGTGAAGTGCCGGTACTGGCTGCGGACCTGGTCGGCGATGTCGGGCCGGTCCTCCAGGATGGCGGCGGTGAGGAGCAGGACGTCCTCGAAGTCGATGTTGCCGCGGCGGGTCTTGGTCTCCTCGTAGACGCGGTAGACCTGGGCGGTCTCGGCCGGGTCGCGGGGGGCTTCGCGGCCGGACTTGGCGACGGCGGCGGGGTAGTCCTCGGGGGCGGTCTGGGTGACCTTGGCCCATTCGATCTCGGCGGTGAGGTCGCGCAGTTCGGTGCGCTGGACGCGCAGTCCGCAGCGGCCGGCGGCCTCGGCGACGAGCTGGACCTTGCGTTCGAGCAGTTGGGGCACCGGGCCGCCGACGGCGCGGGGCCAGAAGTACTGGAGCTGGCGCAGGGCGGCGGCGTGGAAGGTGCGGGCCTGGACGCCGTCGGCGCCGAGCTGGCGCAGCCGGCCGCGCATCTCGCCGGCGGCGCGGGCGGTGAAGGTGACGGCGAGGACCTGCTGGGGCTGGTAGACACCGCTGCGCACGCCGTAGGCGATCCGGTGGGTGATGGCGCGGGTCTTGCCGGTGCCGGCGCCGGCGAGGACGCAGACGGGGCCGTGCAGGGCGGTGGCGACGGCGCGCTGTTCGGGGTCGAGCCCGGCGAGGACGGCGTCGGGGCCCGTGGCGGTGCCGGGGTCGGCCCAGGGGGAGCCGTGGGGGCCGTCGTAGGGGCTGCCGCTCAAGAGGTCTTCCTGCATGCGTTCCATCCTCTCAGCCCGCTGGGACAACGGGGGCGGGGTTGTCCACAGGCCCGGTGCGATCGCAGGATGATCGCTCTGCTCCGTGCGTCCTGGGGCCGGAATGACTGCCACCCGGTGGACGTTGCGGCTGTCAGAACGTACGAACCCCTCTTTCGAAGGAGCCCCCTCGATGTCCGGCAGCGTGACGATGTACAGCACGACCTGGTGTGGTTACTGCAACCGGCTCAAGAGCCAGCTGGACCGCGAGGGCATCGGCTACACCGAGATCAACATCGAGGAGGACCCGGCGTCGGCGACGTTCGTCGAGTCGGTGAACGGCGGCAACCAGACGGTGCCGACGGTGCTGGTGCAGCCGGTGGGCGGCGGGGAGCAGGTCGTGATGACGAACCCGAGCCTGATCCAGGTCAAGAAGGCCCTCGCGGCCTGACCCGCCACGGTCCGCCCGGGTCCGCCGGGATCCGCCCCGGTCCACTCTGGGTCGCCGGGTCCGCCGGGGTCGGCGCGCGTCACTGCGCGTCGGCCCGGGCGGGGTCGACGGGGGCGGCGGGGGCGGGCAGGCTGGTGCGCGCGCCGAGGTCGCCGATGCCGTAGACGAGTCGGCTGCGGTCGGCGGAGTAGCGGGTCTCGATGACCCGGACGGGGCCGCGCCGGTCGTAGGTGACGCGGGTCTGGACCATCAGCGGGACGCCGGGGCCGCCCTGGAACCACTGGGCCTCCTCGGGGCCGGGCATCCGGGCGACGAGGTGGTCGACGGCGCCGATCTCGGTGCGGCCGAGGGTGGCGAGGACGGCTTCGTCGCCGCCTTCGACGGGGTCGGGTTCCATCAGCGGGGTGCCGGCGGCGAGTCCGGCCCGGTAGTGGCTCTCCTCGATGGAGTACGGCTCGCGGTCGAGCAGGCGCAGCTGGCGGCGGACGACGATGGCCTCGCCGGGGCGCAGTCCGAGGCGTTCGGCGATGTCGACGCGGGCCCGGACGATCATCATCTCGAAGTCGGTGCTGAGTTCGCGCCCGGCTTCGGCGGCCTCGCCGAGGTAGACGGTGGAGGGGGCGGCGAGGCAGTCGCGCGGTGCCGGGGTCAGGGTGGGGCCGTAGGCGCGGTGGTCGAGCACGGGGTGTTCGCGCAGGTAGGTGCCCTTGCCCTGGAGGCGGACCAGCCGGCCTTCGTTGACCAGGACGTCGACGGCGAGGCGGACGGTGTTGCGGGCGACGCCGTACTGGCGTTCCAGTTCGCTCTCGACCGGGAGGGCGGCGGCTGCGGTGAACTCGCCTTCGGCGATCCGGCGGCGCAGGTCGGCGGCGAGGCGCTGGTATTTGGGGGATTGGGCGGAGCCCCGGGGGATTGTCACCCGAGTGAATGTAGCGAGCGCGGTGACGCGGTTTCAGCCGTTTCCGGCAATGTCGTCCGCGCGGGTTGACGGTGGGGGCGCCGGAGTGCCCCGCGGTAGCAGAACTGGCCCGTCCGGTTACGAACAGACGATCGTGGCGGGTTCGGGAAGAGCTCGAAAAGGAAATAGGGGGCGCGCGGCAAGAGCCACGCGCCCCCTTCTCCTCGGGCGTCCCGGAAATCCGTACCGGATGACCGGATCGCCCGATGACCGGACGACGGGATAGCCGGATGACGGGACAACCGGACGACCGGACGACCGGACGGCCGAATACCGGGACTACCAGCGCGCCGCCGAGGGCAGCGGCTCGCCGTACCAGAGCTCGACCAGGTGGCGGGCGATCGAGATGCCGGAGGGCGGCAGGATCTCCCCGGCCTCCATCCCGGCCCGCAGTTCCTCGCGGGAGAACCAGCGCGCCTCGGCCAGTTCCTCGCCGTCCACGGTGATCTCGGTGCCGCCGGGCAGCGCCTTGCCGGTGAAGCCGAGCATCAGACTGGACGGGAACGGCCAGGGCTGGCTGGCGACGTAGCGGACCTCGCCGACCCGCACCCCCGCCTCCTCGTGCACCTCGCGGGCGACCGCCTGCTCGATCGACTCCCCCGGCTCGACGAACCCGGCCAGCGTGGACCAGCGGCCCTCCGGCCAGAGCGCCTGGCGGCCGAGCAGGCAGCGGTCCTGCTCGTCGGTGATCACCATGATCACCGCCGGGTCGGTGCGCGGGTAGTGCTCGGCCGCGCAGGAGGTGCAGCGCCGCACGTGCCCGGCGCCCGCCTTCTCGGTGGGGTGGCCGCAGCGCGAGCAGAAGCTGTGCAGCCGGTGCCAGTGCTCCAGGGCGACGGCGTGCACCAGCAGCCCGGAGTCCCGGTCGGACAGCATCGCGCCGACCTCGCGCAGCCCGGCGGGGCGGGCGTCGCCGTCCAGCCGGCCGGGCAGGCTCTCGCCGGCCAGCGCGAAGTACGAGACGCCGTCCCGGTCGGTGCCGAGGAAGTAGCGGTCCCCGGTCTGCGGCGCCTCGAAGGAGGGCAGCAGGACGAGTTCGGTGCCCTCGGCGGTGTCCACGACGAAGGCCTCGCCGCCGGCGATCGGCAGCACCCGGGTGGCGGGGTGGCTCCAGGCGGCGGCCAGCCAGGGCTCGTCGAACCGGTGCTCGGCGGCCCGCTCCACCCCGGCCCTGGCCAGGGCCAGGGCTCGCGGGCGCTCGGTCTCAGGCTCGGTGCTCACGTCGTTCCATCCCCACGTGGTGAATCATCCGGATGAGTGATCTGACTGCTGTTCCGCGGGCGCGGCGGCTCACGCGCCGGGCCGGAAGTTCTCGGCCAGGTCGCCCCACAGGTAGGCGGCGGTCTCGACGCCCTTGGCCAGCAGGTCCAGCTCGACCTTCTCGTTGACCGAGTGCCAGCCGTCCGAGGGCACCGAGATGCCGAGGAACAGCACCGGTGCGCCCAGCACGTCCTGGAGGTCGGCGGCGGGGCCGGAGCCGCCCTCGCGGGTGAAGAGGATCTTCTGCCCGAAGGCGCGGCCCATCGCGCGGACGGTGGACTGCAGCGCCGGGTGGTCCAGCGGGGTCAGGCAGGGCCGGGTCGCGCCGGGGAAGACCAGCTCGTACCGGATGCCCTCGGGGACCTGCTCGGCGACCCAGGACCGGACGGCCTCGCGGACCTTCTCCACCTCCTGCCCGGCGACCAGCCGGAAGGACAGCTTGAGGTGCGCCGAGGACGGCACGATGGTCTTGCCGCCGGGGCCGGTGTAGCCGCCCCAGATGCCGTTGACCTCGGCGGTGGGCCGGGCCCAGACCCGCTCCAGGGTGGAGTACCCGGCCTCGCCGCGGGTGCCGTACGACTTGGCGACGCGCAGCCACTGCGCCTCGTCGAAGGGCAGTTCGGCGAACAGCTCGCGCTCGCGCTCGGTCAGCTCGACGACCCCGTCGTAGAAGCCCGGGATCGCGACCTTCCGGTCGGCGTCGTGCAGGGCGGCGGTCAGCTCGGCCGCGACCTCGGCCGGGTTGGGCACGGCGCCGCCGAAGGAGCCGGAGTGGATGTCGGTGTCCGGGCCGTACAGGTCGAGCTGGGCGTCGGCGAGGCCGCGCATGCCGGTGCAGACGGTCGGGGTGGTCTCGGACCACATCCCGGTGTCGGAGATGACCACCACGTCGGCGGCCAGCCGGCCGGCCTCGCGCCGGACCAGGTCGGCGAAGTGCGGCGAGCCGGACTCCTCCTCGCCCTCGATCAGCAGCTTGAGGTTGACGGCCGGCGCGGTGCGGCCGGTGGCGGCCAAGTGGGCGCGCACGCCCAGGGTGTGGAAGAACACCTGGCCCTTGTCGTCGGCGGCGCCGCGCGCGTACAGCCGGTTGCCGACCACGGTCGGGGTGAACGGCTCGGTGTCCCAGCCGTCCTCCTTCGCCGCGGGCTGCACGTCGTGGTGCCCGTAGACCAGGACGGTCGGCGCGGACGGGTCCCCGGACGGCCACTCGGCGAACACGGCCGGCAGCCCGTCGGTCTCCCACACCTCGGCCACCGGGAAGCCGGTCCCGCGCAGCTTGGCGGCCAGCCAGTCCGCGGAGCGGCGCACGTCGCCGGCGCGCTCCGGGTCGGCGGAGACGGAGGGGATCGCCAGCCACTCGGAGAGGTCGGCGAGGAAGGCGGCCTGGTGCTGGTCGATGTAGGAGCGGACGGCGCTGTCCGGGGTACTCGTCATACCGACGACTGTAGTTCGCCCGTGCGGGTGCCCGCCCCGGCCCTCCGGGTGCCGGACGCCGTCGGGCCTGTAACCTCCGTCACCCCCGCCGCCGGGAGGGGCGACGGGGGTGGCAAAGGGGTGGCGGTCGGGGGCGGCCGGGGCCGGGCGCGGCGGTCGGGGGCGGCCGGGGCCGGGCACCGGTCCCACCCGGGCGGCGGGCCTCAGCCGGTGCGGCGCAGCAGCGAGATCCGCGAGCGGGTGAGCAGCGCGGCCAGGCCGGCCGCGAGCAGCGGCAGCACCACGACGGTGGTGCCGATGGTGGCCCAGGGGAAGACCACGGCCCCCTTGTTGGCGAGCTCCTCCGGGCTGATCCCGGGGTAGCCGGCCGCGAGTCCCTGGACCTTGCGCAGGGCGACGGCCGGGACGACGCCGCTGATGACGCCGAGCAGGGTGCCCATGGCAGCGATCACTCCGCACTGGAAGCCGGACAGCGTGCGCCGGATGCGCGGTTCGGCGCCGACCGCTGCGAGGGTGGTCAGGTCGCGCTGGGAGTCGGCGGCGGCCAGTCCGGTGGCGATGCCGGCGGCGCCGAGGGCGACGAGGGCGGCGAAGCCGGCCAGGCCGAGGCCGATGAGTCCGGCCTTGGACTGGTAGCCGCGTTCGACGTCGAGCACGGTGCGGTCGGTGAGCTTGGCGAGTGCGCCGTCGGCCTTCTGCTGGTCGCCGTCGGAGGGTGCGGCCGCGGGGAGCCAGACCGAGCCGGCCGGCCTGGTGCTGAAACCGAGGCGGGTGGCGGTGTCCGGGGTGATGACGATCTGGCCGGGGGCCGGCAGTACGGAGGGGGCGAGGACGGCGTCGACCTCGGTCTCGGTCTCCTTGGGCTTGGGGGCGGAGCCGTCGGCGCTCGCGGCGACCGGTTCGGTGTACCGCAGGGCTACCTTGCCGTCCTTGTAGTAGCGCGGGTCGAAGACCACGGCCTTGCCGGCGGCGAGGGCCTGAACGGCCGCCGGGTCGGTGACGCCGTAGAGGTTGCGCAGCAGGGTGGCGTCGCCGGCGGCGAGGTCGCCGTACTGGCTGCCGCCGCGTTCGTGGATCTGGCAGCGCGGGTCGGTGTTCATCACCCGCTTGATCTCGTCCGGTCCGGCCGGGCTGTCGCGGTCGAAGACCGGGCAGCGTCGCTCCTTGGGCGGCATGACCTGGATGTAGCCGCAGTAGGAGCCGGACTGGCAGTCGCCCTTGAGGTCGACGTGGGAGACGTCGGCGCGCGGGCCGAGGCCGGGGATGGAGCGTTCCACGGTGTCGCGCATCTGCGGGAGCAGCTTGGCCTCGGTGGTGTTGCCGAAGCCGCTGTTGAGGATGACGGCGCCGGCCGGGCCGGCGGCGGCGTACTCGCGGCGGTACTGCTCGTCGTAGCTGGCGAGGAAGACGTTGACGGCGACGGAGCCGGCGACGGCGGCCATCACGGCGGCGACGGCGGGTGCGGTGCGGCCGCGGTGGCGGACGGAGTCGCGCAGGGCGAGCCGGGGGCCGAGCGAGAGCCAGCGGCCGAGCTTGCCGAACAGGCCGACCAGGTACGGGGTGAGGGCGACCATGCCGAGTTCGGCGATGAGCGAGCCGCCGAGGACGGCGAGGGTGCGGCTGGAGAAGCCGCTGGTCGCGCCGACCAGGGCGAGGGCGGCGCCGCCGGCGAGCATCAGCAGGCCGAGCAGGGCCAGTTTGCGGCTGGGGGGCTTGAGCGAGTCGCGGCCGGTGAGCGCGGAGACGACGTCCTGCCGGGAGGCCTGGACGGCGGGCACGATGGCGGCGAGCAGTCCGGTGACCAGGCCGACCAGGAGGACGCCGAGCAGGTCGAGCGGCTGGAGGTTGAAGTGGCCGAAGCGGGCGCCGGAGTACTCCTCGGCCTGGGTGCGCAGCAGGGCGACCAGGCCGATGCCGAGGCCGAGGCCGACGGCGGCGCCGGTGAGGCCGAGGACGATGCCGCCGCCGAGGACGACCGCGCGGACGTTGGCGCGGTCACCGCCCGCGGCCGCGAGCAGCCCGAGCTGCCGGCGCGAGCGTCGGGCCCCGACGGCGAAGGCGGGGCCCGCGAGGAGGACGATCTCCAGCAGGGCCATGCCGACGACGGTGCCGAGGATGACGACGGAGGTGCGGTCGAGCAGGGCGGTGCCGCTGGCGCCGCGGATCCGGTCCAGCTCGGTGTAGTAGGGCACCTGGGCGCGCGGGGGCGGGTCGAGCACGACGGTGCGGGAGGCCACGAGGAAGCCGTAGCCGTTGAGTTCGGTGACCTTGGCCCAGTCGAGGACGGCGCCGGCCGGGAGCTTGACCAGCCAGCGGTCGACGGGGTTGGAGTCGGAGCCCATGTTCGGGTTGGCGTTCGGGAGCTTGCCGACCAGGGTGCCGGGGCGGGCGAGGATCTCGGTGCTCTTGAGGTCGCCGGGGTACTCGACGACGGCGGTGATGGTGAAGGGGCTGGACTCCAGGCCGCGGACGGTGGTGCGGTCGCCGATCCGCAGGCCGGAGCGGTTGAGGAACTCGCGTGTGACGGCAGCCTGTTGGTCGTTCACGGGGGCGCTGCCCTCGACCACGTCGACCAGGCCGCGCCAGACCGGGTCGGTCAGGTCGGCCTCGCCGGTGCGGGTGGTGAGCAGGCCCTCGGTGCTGCTGGCGGCGGTCTGCGGGCCTTCGACGTGCGGCACCAGGGTGCTGCCGGGCGGCAGCAACTGCTGGGCGAGCCGGGCGGGTTCGGTGTCGCGGGCGCGCTGCTGGGCGGGGGTGTACTGGGGGGCGGCGCCGTCCTTGGTCTCGTACTTGGGGCTGAGGACGCGGTAGGACTGGTCGCCCGGGTCGGGGGCCTGCAGGATGGAGGCGCCGCGGTCGGGCATCTCCAGGTGGGCGTCGGCGCGGCCCATGGTGCGCACGACGCGTTCGGAGGGTTCCAGGGTGGCGCTGCGGAAGAACACGTCGGCGCCGGTGACGCCGAGGACGGGCAGCGCGACCATGGCGACGACCAGGGCGCTGCGGCCCTTGGCGCGCAGGGCGTCGCGGCGGGCGATGCGCAGGGCGAGCCGCCAGGCGCTGGGCTTCACTCGTCCACCTGCTTGCTGCCGGCGGCCTGGCTGTTGGCGGCGGCGCTGACGAGCAGGCTGGCGGCGTCCTGGCTGACGGACTCGTCGACCATGCGGCCGTCGCGCAGGAAGACGACGCGGTCGGCCCAGGCGGCGTGCCGGGCCTCGTGGGTGACCATCATGGCGGCGGCGCCGGCGTCGCAGCGGGCGCGCAGCACGGCGAGGACGGCTTCGCCGGTGGTGGAGTCGAGGGCGCCGGTGGGTTCGTCGGCGAGGACGAGGCGGCGGTCGCCGATCAGGGCGCGGGCGATGGCGACGCGCTGCTGCTGGCCGCCGGACATGTCGTCGGGGAAGCGGTCGGCGAGTTCGGGGATGCCGAGCTCCTCCAGGGCGGCGAGGGCTTCGCGGCGGGCGGCGCGGGCGGAGACGCCGTCGAGTTCGCGCGGCAGCGAGATGTTCTCGGCGGCGGTGAGGGCCGGTATCAGGTTGTAGTCCTGGAAGACGTAGCCGATGGAGCGGCGGCGGACCTGGGCGAGCTTCTTGCGGGTGAGCCCGCCGAGGGAGACGCCCTCGACCAGGACCTGGCCGGTGGTCGGGCTGTCGAGGCCGCCGGCCAGGGTGAGCAGGGTGGACTTGCCGGAGCCGGAGGGGCCCATGACGGCGACGAACTCGCCGGGGTGGACCTTGAGGTCGACGCCGCGCAGGGCCTGGACCTCGGCGGCGCCCTGGCCGTGGACGCGGGTGACGTTCTCCAGGTGCAGCACCGGTGTCGGCCGGGGCTGTTGGGTGTGGGACACGGTTCCCCCCTTGTGCTGGGTACGGCTGGGTACGGGTGGGGCGCCGCCGGGGCGCCGGCCGGGTGTCGGGTGGCCGGGCGCCGCTCGGGCGCGGGTACGGCTTGCGGGTGCGTCTCAGGCGCGGGTGCGGCGGCCGAGCCGCTTGGGTTTCGCGGCGCCGTCGCGGGCGGCTTCGGCGGCCTTGGCCTGCCGGAGTTCGGCCTGCTGGGCGAGCCTGGTCTCGCAGTGGTCGAGCCAGCGGATCTCGGCCTCGGTCTGGAAGATCAGCTGGTCGAGGACGAGCAGCCAGGCGAGTTCGTTGCTCTCGGAGGGGACGGCGCCGGGTCTGGTCTCGCCCGCGAGGGCGCGGCCCTTGAGCCGGGTGTAGTCCTGGAGGGCCTTGATGCTGTGCCGGCGCTGGCCCTGGACGACGGCGGAGACGTCCACCCCGGGGACGGTCACGGCCATCGCGAGCTTGATGGCCAGTTCGTCGCGCGGGGGGCTGGTGCGGGGCACCGGGGTGTCGAACCAGGCCCGCAGTTCGGCGCGGCCGGCGTCGGTGACGGCGTAGAACTGGTGGCCCTCCTCGTCCTCCCCGGCGGCCTCGACCAGGCCGTCGCGTTCCAGGCGGGACAGGGTGGTGTAGACCTGCCCGACGTTGAGCGGCCAGGTGGCGCCGGTGCGCGCCTCGAACTCGGTGCGCAGTTGGTAGCCGTAGCGGGGGCCCTGGTCGAGCAGGGCGAGCAGACCGTGGCGGATGGACATACTCAGTATGTATACCCGGTATGCCCTGCGGCCTCAAGCCGCGCCCCCTCCGGTACCGTCGTGCGGTGTGAGCCAGTTGCGCATCGCCACCTTCAACCTGTTGCACGGCCAGCCCCTCGCCCCGGACGGCACCCCGTTGCCCTACCCGGCCGACGCGGGCGCCCCGTTGGCGCAGGCGGTGGCCGCACTGGACGCCGACGTCCTGGCCCTCCAGGAGGTGGACCGGCACCAGGCGCGCTCGGGCGGCACCGACCAGGCGGCGGTGGCGGCCGCCGCGATGGGCGCCGGCGACTGGCGCTTCGCCGCCGCGCTGCACGGGCGCCCGGCGCCGGTGGCCGGCTGGGTGCCGGAGCCGTCCGGGCCCGCCGGGCTGCGGGTGTACGGGCCGGCCGAGGTCGGCGACGGCGCCCCGCCCTCGTACGGCACGGCGCTGCTGACCAGGCTGCCGGTGCGGCACTGGCGGGCCCGCCGGTTCGCCCCGGCACCGTTCGGACTGCCGCTGCGGGTGGCCGGGCGGCGCGGGCTGACCCCGGTGCCGGACGAGCCCCGGGCCGCGCTGGCGGCCGTGCTGGAGGGCGAGCGCGGCCCGTTCACGGTGGTGGCCGCGCACCTGTCCTTCGTGCCGGGCTGGAACATGGCGCAGCTGGCCGGGATCCGGCGCTGGATCGCCGACCTGCCCCAGCCGTACCTGGTGCTGGGGGACTTCAACCTGATCGGCGCGGTGCCGCGCACGGTGCTGGGCGGGGCGACGGCGCTGGAGCGCACCGCGCCGCGGGCACGGGTGCGGGAGCTGCGGGCGGCCCGCCGGGCCCGGCCGGCACTGGGCGCCGGGCTGGGCACCGCGCGCCGGCGGCGGGTGCGCGAGCCGCGGGCCCGGCTGCAGGGCTGGTACGACCTGGCGCGCACGCCGACCTACCCGGCGCACCGGCCGGCGGTGCAGTTCGACCACGTGCTGGCGGTCGGCGTGCCGCGGGCCGTGGTGGGCCCGGCGGCGGCGCCGCACGCCGGGGTGTCGGACCACCGGCCGCTGCTGGTCCGGGTGTCGCTGTAGGGCGTTCCGGCTACCGCTTGATCAGGAGGCCGGCCTGCTGGGGCAGGTGGGCGAGGGCGGGCGGGGTCGGGTCGTACTGCAGGAGCAGCATGGCCGCGTCGTCGCCGAGCTGGCGCCCGACGTGGCGCACCACGTCCTCGTGCAGGCGCTGCAGGACGTCCGCGGGGTGGCCGTGGGCGCAGCGCGGGAAGCGCTCGGCGAGCGGGTAGAAGGTGCCGGAGCGGTCGCGGGCCTCGATCATCCCGTCGGTGAACAGCAGCACCCGGTCGCCGGCCAGCAGCGGTACCCGGTGCACCGGGGGGCGGACATCGGCCGGGTCGAGCACGCCCAACGGCGGTACGGTCTCGGCGAGTTCGAGCGGGTGGACCAGGCCGCCGCGGAGCAGCAGCGGCGCGGGGTGGCCGCAGTTGACGAGTTCGGCGGTGCCGTCCGGTCCGACCCCGATCAGGACCAGGGTGACGAACTCCTCCTCCACGCCGGGGTGGTCGTTCTCGTGCAGGGCGCGGTCGAGGCTGACGGCCAGCCAGCCGGCCACCCGGTCGAGGGCGGGCTCCTGGTGGGCGGCCTCGCGGAAGGCGCCGAGGACGGCGGCGGCGGTCTCGACCGCGCCGAGGCCCTTGCCGCGGACGTCGCCGACCACGGCCCGCACCCCGTGCCGGGTGTTGACGACCTCGTACAGGTCGCCGCCGATCCGGGCGTGGGCGGCGGCGGCCTCGTAGTGGACGGCGGCGCGCACGCTGCCGACCCGTTCGGGGACGGGCCGCAGCAGCACCCGGCGGGCGATCGAGGCGACCAACTGGGCGTCGGCCAGGGCGCGTTCCTGGCGCAGTCGCAGGGTGGCGCTGACCCAGCCGATCGTGGCGACCAGCAGGATCGCGATGACGCTGGCGGCGTGCACGGACTCGCCGAGCGCGTCGCTGCGCAGGGCCATCAGGAAGGCCGCCGCCTCGGTGCCCAGGCCGATGACGAGCGGGTACCAGGTGCGGCGGCTGACCACGGCGGCCAGCGCGGGTACGGCGGTGAGGGCGGGTTCGACCGTCACCTCGGTGCCGCTGAGGTAGTCGAGGGCGACGATCAGCGCCATGCCGAGGAGGGGCAGCGCGAGCGCCGTCCTCGGCCAGGTGCCGGTCGTGCCCGGTGCGGGTCCCGGGGTCGGCCCGGTGAACCGCTCTCTGATCCATCCGGTCGCGCTCAACTTCGGTCTCTCCAGCAGAAGACGCCGATGCCCGTGGGCACCTGCGGCGATGACTGAGGGTTAGGGAATGCGGGCCTCGCCGGCGGCCGGAGTACGGGGGTTGACCGGTTACCGACCCCACAATAGGCGCGAAACGTGCACGACGCACAGGTTTCGGACGTCGGCGCGATGACTCGGGTGCTCTGCGTGACTCATTAGTCACTGTTCCCGATCAGGAGCCGTTCCAACTCTTTTCGGTCGGGAAGTCGCTCCGGACGTACGATCCGTCCGCTGCGGACGTACAGGAACGACGCCGTGACCTGCTCGGGATCAACGCCCGCCTGCTCCGCCCAGGCCAGCCGGTAGACGGCGAGCTGCAGCGGGTCGGCGGTCTCCTCCCGGTGGGTCTTCCAGTCCACCACTTCGTAGCGTGACGCACCACTGGATTCCGACACCCCGTCACCGTCCCGGTAGACCGCGTCGATCCGGCCGCGCACCACCCGCCCCGCGAGCACCAGGTGGAACGGGGCCTCCACCCGGTACGGCCGGCGCCGGGCGTACGGGGTGCGCAGGAACGCCTCCTTGAGCTGCTCCAGGTCCCGCTCGTCCTCGATGCCGTCGTCGTCGGCGCCGGGCAGCGCGCCGGGCTCGATCAGCAGCAGCGGCTCGATCCGGGACTGCACCCAGGCGTGGAAGCGGGTGCCGCGCCGGGCGGCGGGCTGCGGGGGGCGCGGCATCGGGCGGGCCAGCTCGTGCGCGAAGCCGTCCGGGTCGGCGGCCAGGCGCAGCAGCTGGGTGGCGGACAGCGCGGGCGGCAGCGGGACCTCGCGGGCGGTGCGCCGGGAGCGCTCCAACTCGCCCAGCAGCGCGGTCAGGTCGCGGTCCCAGGAGGCGACCTGGCGCTGGTCCTCGACGGCCATGGGTTCCGCCTCCCCCGCGGGCCCTCCGGCCAGGCGGGTGCGCACCACCTCGGCGACCCGGCGGCGGGCGTGCTGGGCGGCCGGGTCCAGCGGCAGCGGCCAGGGGCGCTCGACGGCGTCGGCCAGCGCCGGGTTCCGGGCGTCCTTCTCCGGCTGCTCGGCCCAGTGCTCGACCTCGCCGGCGCCGGGCCGCTCGCAGTGGGCGCGCAGCTGCTCCAGGAAGGCGGACGGGCCGCGGACGGTCTTCTGGCTGGGCCCCCACCAGTGCCCGGAGGCCAGCAGCAGGGCGCGGGGGCGGGTGAACGCGACGTAGCCCAGGCGCAGTTCCTCGGTGCCGGAGTGCTCGGCCAGCTCCTTCTTGAACGCGGCCATCGACTTGGACGTCCAGCCGCCGCGCACGTCGGGCAGGGTCGCGCGGTCGCCGCGCAGGGCGTGCGGGAGCACGCGCTTGGTGCTGGTCCAGCGTTCGCGCGGGCTGCCGGACGGGAACGCGCCCTTCACCAGGCCGGGGACGGCCACCACGTCCCACTCCAGGCCCTTGGACTTGTGCGCGGTGAGCACCTTCACGGTGTCCTCGCCGCCGGGCAGGCTGCTGTCCAGGCCGCGGTCGTGCTCCTGGGCGGCGCGCAGGAAGCCGAGGAAGGCGGCCAGGCCCGGGTCGCCGTCCAGGTCGGCGAAGGAGGCGGCGACGTCCAGGAAGGCGTGCAGGGTCTCCCGCCGGCGGGCGGCCAGCGCCTGCGGGGAGGCGGACAGCTCGACCTCCAGGCCGGTGACGGTCAGCACCCGGTGCAGCACGTCCATCAGCGGGTCGGCCAGCGAGCGGCGCAGCTCGCGCAGTTCGGCGGCGAGCCGGGCGAAGCGCACCCTGGCCTCGGCGGAGAACGGCAGGTCGTCGGGCTGGTCGCCCTCCCCGCCGGGAGAGAGGAAGGTCTCGACCGCGTCGGCCAGCGAGACCACCTCGGTGGGGTCGGCCTCGGCGACGGCCGCGGCCAGCGCCTCCACGCCCTCGGGCCGCTCGGTGCGCACCAGTTCGGCGGCCCGGCGGCCGAGCAGGGCGAGGTCGCGCGGGCCGATCCGCCAGCGCGGGCCGATCAGCAGGCGCACCAGGGCGGCGTTGGCGGTCGGGTCCTGGAGCACCTCGCAGACCGCCACCAGGTCGGCCACCTCGGGCAGTTGCAGCAGCCCGCCGAGTCCCACCACCTCGACCGGGACCTCGCGGGCGACGAGCGCGGCGTGGATGTCGGGGAAGGCCGCGCCGCCCCGGCAGAGCACGGCGATCCGGCCGGGCGCGGTGCCGGTGCGCACCAGGTGGGCGATCGAGTCGGCGAGCCAGTCGACCTCCTCGGCGTGGGTGGGCAGCAGCGCGGCCCGCACGTAGCCGTCCTGTTCGGCGCCGGGTGCCGGGCGCAGCGCCTCGACGCCCTCGTGCAGGGCGCGCAGCGGGGCGGCGAGCTCGTTGGCGAAGGCGAGCAGCCGGCCGCCGCTGCGGCGGTTCTCGCTGAGCGCGTAGCGGTCGGCGGGGCGGCCGTCGGCCTTCGGGAAGTGCCGGGGGAAGTCGTCGAGGTTGGCGACGGAGGCGCCGCGCCAGCCGTAGATGGCCTGGCAGGGGTCGCCGACGGCGGTCACCGGGTGGCCGCCCCCGGTGTGCTCGGGGCCCGCGCCGAACAGGCCGGCGAGCATCAGGCGCTGGGCGACGGAGGTGTCCTGGTACTCGTCCAGCAGGACGACCCGGTACTGGCCGCGGAGCAGTTCGCCGACCTCGGGGCGCTGCTGGGCGAGGCGGGCGGCGGCGGCTATCTGGTCGCCGAAGTCCATCAGCCCGGCGCCCCGCTTGCGGCGGCGGTACTCCTCGACCAGGCGCAGCAGTTCCAGCCGGGCGCGGGCGGTGACGGGGACGGCCCGCAGGTCGTCGTTGCCGAGCTTGACGGTGGCGAGGGTGTCGAGCAGCTGCTCGTCGTGGGCGCGCAGGGCGGCGGGCTCGACCAGGTGCTCGGCGAGTTCGCCGTCCAGGGCGGTGAGGTCGGCGACCAGGTTGGCGAAGGTGCCGGTGAGGGCGGGGAAGGGGCCGCGGGCGGTGCGCAGCACCTTGGCGGCGAGCTGGAAGCGGGTCGCGTCGGCGAGCAGCCGCACGTCCGGCTCGATGCCGATCCGCAGGCCGTGCTCCTTGAGCAGGCGGCCGGCGAAGGCGTGGTAGGTGGAGATCTCGGGTTCGCCGAGCGGCTCGCCCTCGTCCCGGTCGGCGACGCCGGCCCGGAGCAGGGCGGTGCGGACGCGTTCGGCGAGTTCGCCGGCGGCCTTGTTGGTGAAGGTGAGGCCGAGCACCTCCTCGGGCCGGACGGCGCCGGAGCCGACCAGCCAGACGACCCGGGCGGCCATCACGGTGGTCTTGCCGGAGCCGGCGCCGGCCACGATCACGGCCGGGGCGAGGGGGGCGCCGATGGCCGCCATCTGTTCCCGGTTGAACGGGATGCCCAGCAGCTCCTTGAGCTGGTCGGGATGGCTGAGCACGGCGGTCACCCCGCAACCGTAACGGGCACCGACGACACTCCGGACACCCGGCGAACGTGACCCCGGCTACTCGACCGGCTACTCGACCAGCTGGGCGCCGTCGCGCTGGGCGGAGCAGCTGCGGCGGAAGGAGCAGCGGTCGCAGCCGCCGCCGGTCTGCGGGACGAAGCGTTCGGCGAGGACCTTGCCGGCGGCCTCGGCGAGCAGGTTCTCGATCCACGGCTCGCCCTCGGGCGGCTCCTGCCGCTGCACCTTGGGGGCGTCCGGGTCGGCCTTGGCGGCGGCCTCGCGCAGGTGGACGAGTTCCGCGCCGCCGGTGGCCGGGGGGTGCTCGGTGAAGCCGGGCAGCTCGTTGAGGGCGCCGGCCCGGACGGCCAGCTGGTAGACGGCGAGCTGCTTGTGCTCGGGCAGCGACTTGTCGGTGGGGATCTGCTTGCCGGTCTTGAAGTCGACCACGTAGGCGCGTCCGGCGTGGTCCTTCTCGACCCGGTCCATCGAGCCGCGGATGCGCACCGAGACGCCGCCGACGTCGAGGGTGACGTCGAAGCCGTGCTCGGTGGCGACCAGGTCGCGGCCGCGCTCCAGGACGTGCCAGTTGAGGAAGCGCTCCAGGGCGGTGCGGGCCTCGCCCTTCTCCTGCTGGGACTTCCAGGGGGCGTCGAAGGCGAGGGCGTCCCAGACGGTGTCCAGGCGGGCCATCAGGACGGAGAGGTCGGCGGGGGTGCGGCCGGAGCCGACCTCGTCGGCGAGGGCGTGCACCACGTTGCCGAAGCCCTGGGCGGCGGTGCCGGGGGCGCGGGCCTTGACCTCCTTGTCGAGGAACCACTGCAGCGAGCAGTTCTCCAGCTGTTCCAGGCCGCTGCCGGACAGCCGGACGGGCGCGTCGGCGCTGCGCAGCGGCTCGGGGGCGGTGGTGGCGTCGTCCAGGCCCCACCAGCGGTCGGGGTGGGCGGCGGGCACCAGCGGCAGCCCGTCCTCGTCGGTGGCGGCGGCCAGGGTGGCGAGGCGTTCGGCGGCGGCGCGGCGCAGTTCGGGCGAGCGGGCGGGGTCGACGGTGACGGCGCGCAGTTCGGCGACCAGGGCGGCCACCGAGAGCGGGCGGCGCGGGCGGTGGGTGACGTCCTCGACGGTGACCGGCGGGGTGCGGCGCACCACCTTGCCGGTGCGGGGGTCGACGTCCTCGCGGTAGAGCTCGCGCAGGAAGCGGGAGGGTTCGTCGCCGTCGTCGGCGGGCGCCTTGACGGCGGTGACGATCAGCCGTTCCTTGGCGCGGGTGGCGGCGACGTAGAAGAGCCGGCGCTCCTCGCCGAGCAGGGCGGCCGGGGAGAGCGGTTCGGCGAGGCCGTCGCGGCCGATCCGGTCGGCCTCCAGGAGGGAGCCGCGGCGGCGCAGGTCGGGCCAGAGGCCGTCCTGGACGCCGGCGACCACGACCAGGCGCCACTCCAGGCCCTTGGAGCGGTGGGCGGTCATCAGCCGCACCGCCTCGGGGCGGACGGTGCGGACGGTGAGGGTGTCGGCGGCGATGTCCTGGGCTTCGAGTTCGGCGAGCAGGTCGAGGGCGCTGCGGTGGCCGGTGACCTGCTCCTCGGCGCGGGCGGCGGTCTCGAACAGGGCGCACAGCGCGTCCAGGTCGCGGTCGGCGTTGCGGCCGGCGGCGCCGCCGCGCAGGGCGGCGCGCTCCAGGCGTTCGCGCCAGCGGCGGCTGCCGTCCCACAGCTCCCACAGGGCGTCCTCGGCGGTGCAGCCGCCGGCCAGCAGTTCGCGGACCTTGCGCAGCAGGGTGCCGAGGTCGCGGGCGCGGCGGGCGGTGGCCGGGTCGAGGGCGATCAGCCGCTCGGGTTCGGCGAGGGCCTCGCGGATCAGTTCGCCGGCCGGGCGCGGGGCGGCGGGGACGCCGTCGGGACGGCCGTCGGAGCCGCCGTCGGGACCGGCGTCGGCGCGCGCGGCGGCGCGCAGGGCGGCGCGTTCCTCCTCGCGCAGGGCGCGGCCGAGGCGGCGCAGGTCGGAGCCGTCGAGGCCGCCGAGCGGGCCGGTGAGCAGGGTGTGGGCCAGCTCCTCGGTGAGCGGGTCGGGGGTGTGCGGGCCGGGGGTGTCGAGGAGGGCCCGCTTGTCGCGGGCGGCCTGCTCGGCGCAGACCCGCAGGGCGAGCAGCAGCTGGGCGACGGCGGGTTCCTCGCGCAGCGGCAGGTCGTCGCCGTCGATCTCCAGCGGGACGCCGGCCGCGCCGAGGGCCCGCCGTACGCCGGGGATGGAGCGGGCGCCGGCCCGGACCAGGACGGCCATCTCGCCCCAGGGCACGCCGTCCTCCAGGTGGGCGCGGCGCAGCAGGTCGGCGATCGAGTCGAGTTCGGCGCCGGGGGTGGGGTAGGTGTACACCTCGACCCGGCCGCCCTCGCGGGAGGGCAGCAGGGCGCGGTGCTGGGCGAGTTTGTCGGCGGGCAGCCGGCCCATCGGCATCCGGCGGGCGAGTTCGCGGGAGGCGGCGAGCAGCAGGGAGCCGGAGCGGCGGGAGACCCGCAGCACCTTGACCTCGGCGGGGGTGCCGTCGGGACGGCGGAAGGCCTGGGGGAAGTCGAGGATGCCGTTGATGTCGGCGCCGCGGAAGGCGTAGATCGACTGGTCGGGGTCGCCGACGGCGATCAGGTCGCGGCCGCCGCCGGCGAGCCGGCGCAGCAGCCGGACCTGGGAGGGGTCGGTGTCCTGGTACTCGTCGACGAGGACGACCTCGTAGCGGCGGCGCAGTTCCTCGCCGATCTCGGGGCGTTCGGCGAGCAGGACGGCGCGGTGGACGAGTTCGGCGTAGTCGAGGACGCCGCGCAGGTCGAGCACGTCGAGGTAGTCGGCGAGGAAGTGCGCGGCGGCGGCCCAGTCGGGGCGCTGGACGCCCTGGGCGAAGCGTTCGAGTTCGGCCTCGCCGAGGCCGAGTTCGCGGCTGCGGGCGAGCACGGCGCGGACTTCGTCGGCGAAGCCGCGGGTGGTCAGGCAGGCGCGCAGGTCGAGCGGCCAGGCGATCCGGCCGCGGCCGTCGCTGGCGTCCTCGGCGCCGCCGGCCAGCAGTTCGCGGACCATGACGTCCTGTTCGGGGCCGGAGAGCAGCCGCAGTGGTTCGGCGTAGTCCTCCGGGTCCTGGTGGGCGCGCAGCAGGGCGTAGCAGAAGGAGTGGAAGGTGGTGGCCTGCGGGGTGGCGGCGGTGGAGCCGAGCCGGCCGGACATCCGGTCGCGCAGTTCGACGGCGGCCTTGCGGCTGAAGGTGAGGACGAGGATCTTCTCGGGGTCGGTGCCGTCCTGGATCCGCCGGGCGACCGCCTCGACCAGGGTGGTGGTCTTGCCCGTGCCCGGTCCGGCGAGGACGAGCAGCGGGCCGCCGGCGTGCTCGACCACGGCGCGCTGGTAGGCGTCCAGCACGGGCGGGTCGGGCTGGACGAGCGGGTTGCGCACGAGCCGGTAGGGCGAACTCACGAACGGGTCCTGGGGGTTGTACGGAGAGTCATGGCCGGGGCGGGCCGCGCGGGCCCGCCCGCATCGAGCCTACGATCCTGCCCCGTCAATCCCGTCCGCGCTCGGGATTCGGTGAAGTCTCCCCGCCGTCCCAGCGGGCCTGCCCGAGGTCGACCCGGGGCGGGTCGGCGAGTGGGCGCAGCGGGGTGCCCTCCTCGCCGTAGTGGGCGAGGGCGCGGTGCTCGTGGCCGGGCAGCAGGCGGCCGTCCGCGCGGATCACCCGCCACCAGGGCACCGAGCCGCCGTACAGGGCCATCACCCGGCCGACCTGCCGGGGGCCGCCCTGGCCGAGGTACTCGGCGACGTCGCCGTAGGTCATCACCCGGCCGGGTGGAATCCGCTCGGTCAGGTCGAGCACCAGTTCGGCGAACGGTGGTAGGGCGTCCGGGACGCCGTCGTCTGTTACGTCCGTCACCTGCGGCATTCTTCCTCATGGGGACGCGCGCGCGGCCCCGTACGAACGACCCGCCGCGCCCGATCCGGCCCCTGTCCAGCACGGGGGGCCGGGGCATGCCACCATCTTCGGGGCGGTGAGTGGTGATACGAGGACAAGACCAGATGACCGGGACGGCTGACGTGGGCGTGGACAAGGACTCCGACGAGTCCGGATCCGTCGTGCCCCCGGCGCCCGGTGACGAGTCCGAAGGGCGGCCCGGGAGCGGGCCGACCCCGGAAGTCTCCCTGATCAAGGACCTGACGATCAAGACCCCCACGCCCGAGAAGGCCCCCGGGGCCCCGGCGGAGCCGCCCGCACCCGCGCCCGCCGCGCCCGTCCCCGCCCCGGCCGCGCGGACCGAGTACCACGACCCGCTGGACGACGCCCCGCACCTGGACGTCGACGAGCCGCTGCTCGCCGCCCGCGCGCACCGCCCGTCCGACCTGATCCGCTTCCTGGCCGGGGTCTTCGGGATAGTCGCCGTCTTCGTCCTGGCCGGCATCGCCACCTCGACGACCACCGGCATCGAGCAGGACATCGCCACCAACGCGCCGCACTTCTCCGCGGTGCTGTCCACCATCACCGGCCTGGTCTCCAGCGTCGCGGTGCTCGCCGTGCCGCTGGCCTTCGCGGTCGAGCGGCTGATCAAACGCGACGGCCTGCGGGTCGCCGACGGCGTGCTCGCCTCGGTGCTCGCGTACGGCGTCTCGCTGGGCATCGACTGGTGGGTCGCCGAGGGCGCCTCCGAGCACATCCGCACGGCGCTGACCCGGCTGCCGCTGGACAGCAACGGCAGCCTCACCGACCCGGTGCACGGCTACCTCGCCCCGGTGATCGCCTACATGACCGCCGTCGGCATGTCGAGCCGACCGCGCTGGCGGGTGGCGCTGTGGGTGGTGGTGGTCTTCAGCGGGGTCACCGAGCTGCTCGGCGGCTACACCACCCCGCTGTCGCTGATGCTCACCGTGCTGATCGGCTGGTCCGTCGCCTACGGCACGCTGTACGCGATCGGCTCCCCCAACATCCGGCCCACCGGCCAGCACCTGATGATCGGCCTGCGCAAGGTCGGCTTCACCCCGGACGGCGCCCACCGCGCCCCGGACGCCCCCGGCGGCACCCGCCGCTACTACGTCACCCAGCAGGACGGCCCGCCGCTGGACGTCCACATCATCGACCGCGAGCAGCAGGCCTCCGGCTTCTTCTACCGGGCCTGGCGCCGGCTGCGGCTGCGCTCGGTGGCGGTGCGCCGCAGCCCCCAGTCGCTGCGCCAGGCGCTGGAGCAGGAGGCCCTGATCGCGTACGCGGCGGCCGCCTCGGGCGCCCGCGCTCCGCAGCTGGTGGCCACCTCCGAGCTGGGCCCGGACGCCGCGATCCTGGTGTACGAGAACGTCGAGGGCCGCACCCTGGACGAGCTCGCCGACGCGGAGGTCACCGACCGGGTGATGGCCTCGCTGTGGCAGTCGGTGGCGGCCCTGCACGAGCGCCGGATCGCCCACCGCCGGCTGACCGGCGAGTCGCTGCTGGTCGTCGACGACGAGACGGCCTGCCTGGTCAACCTGTCCGGCGGCGACATCGCCGCCACCGACCTGACCCTGCGCATCGACGTCGCCCAGCTGCTCACCACCTTCGCGCTGCGGATCGGCCCCGAGCGGGCCGTCGCCACCGCCAACGCGGTGCTCGGCGCGGACCGGGTCGCCCAGGCCCTGCCGCTGCTCCAGCCGGTCGGGATGAGCCGCTCCACCCGGGTCGACCTCGCCAAGCTCACCAAGGAGCGCAAGACCGCCGCCCGGGCCAGGGCCCTGGAGCAGGTCGCGGCCGGCGAGCGCACCCAGGAACAGGCCGAGGAGGACATCGCGGCGGCCGGCGAGGACCTGCTCAGCCGCATCCGCGGCCAGATCCTGCAGATCGCCCCCGAGGCGCCGATGGAGCCCGCCAAGCTGGAGCGGCTCAAGCCGAAGAGCCTGATCATGGTGATCGCGCTCACCTTCGCCGCCTACCTGGCGCTGACCACCATCAAGCCGGCCCAGCTCAAGCTCTCCCAGATGAACTGGGCGTGGGCGGCGGCGGCCCTGCTGGCGGCCGCGTTCAGCTACGTCGCCGCCGCGATGAGCCTGACCGGCTTCGTCCCCGAGCGGCTGCCGTTCCGGCGCACCGTCGCGGCCCAGCTGGCCGGCTCCTTCGTGAAGCTGGTCGCCCCCGCCGCGATCGGCGGCATCGCGCTCAACACCCGCTACCTGCAGAAGGCCGGGATCCGCCCGGGCCAGGCGGTCGCCTCGGTCGGCGCCTCCCAGCTGGCGGGCCTGGCCGGGCACCTGCTGCTGCTGTTCAGCTTCGGCCTGATCACCGGCAGCCAGACCAACGGCGACCTCTCCGCCTCCCGGGCGGTGATCATCGGGGTGCTGACCGCCGCCGTGCTCGCCCTGGTGGTGGCCGCGGTGGCGCCGCTGCGCCGCTTCGTGCTGGGCCGGCTGCGCTCGCTGTTCTTCGGCGTGGTGCCGCGGATGCTCGACCTGATGCAGACGCCCAGCAAGCTGATCACCGGCTTCGGCGGCATCCTGCTGCTGACCCTGTCCTTCACCGCCTGCCTGGACTTCTCGGTGCAGGCCTTCGGCGGCGACGTCAGCTTCTCGGCCGTCGCGGTGGTCTTCCTGACCGCCAACGCGGCCGGCTCGGCGATCCCCACCCCGGGCGGCATCGGCCCGGTCGAGGTGGCCCTGATCGGCGCCCTGACCGTCGCGGACGTCTCCCCCGCGGTCGCCACCCCGGCGGTGTTCCTCTTCCGGGCGCTCACCTTCTGGCTGCCGGTGCTGCCGGGCTGGATCGCCTACAACGTGCTGCAGCGCCGGCACGCGCTCTGAGCGGGGCGCCCGCGGAGGCCCGGGGCGGGGGGGCGGCGCGCCGCGCGGCGGGGGGCGGCGCGGCGGGGGCGCCGCGGGGGGGGGGCGGGGAGGGGCGGGCGCGCCGGCGGG
>NZ_JBHYGR010000056.1:27121-51944 GCF_042738155.1 Kitasatospora sp. NPDC059088
CCCCGAGCCGCCCAGCCCCCCCCCCGGCGCGCGCGGGGCCCCCCCCCCCCCCGCCCCGCCCCCCCCCCCCGCGCGCGCGCCCCCCCCCCCCCCCCCGCGTCTGTCCGGCCGGCGGCCTAGTAGACCGGCTTGTGCGGCTCGACCTGGTTCACCCAGCCGAGCACGCCGCCGCCCAGGTGGACGGCGTTGGCGAAGCCCGCGGCCTTGACCACGGCCAGCACCTCGGCCGAGCGCACGCCCGACTTGCAGTGCAGCACGATCTTCCGGTCCTGCGGCAGCTTCTCCAGGGCGTCGCCCATGAGGAACTCGTTCTTCGGGATCAGCACCGCGCCGGGGATGTTGACGATCTCGTACTCACCGGGCTCGCGGACGTCGATGAGGTAGATGTCCTCCGCGTCGTCCTGCCACTGCTTGAGCTGCTTCGAGGTGATGGTCGAACCGGCGGCGGCGGCCTGCGCCTCCTCCGACACGACGCCGCAGAAGGCCTCGTAGTCGATCAGCTCGGTGACCGTCGGGTTCTCGCCGCAGACCGCGCAGTCCGGGTCCTTGCGGACCTTCACCTGGCGGTAGTTCATCTCCAGGGCGTCGTAGATCATCAGCCGGCCGACCAGCGGGTCGCCGATCCCGGCCAGCAGCTTGATCGCCTCGTTCACCTGGATCGAGCCGATGGACGCGCAGAGCACGCCCAGCACGCCGCCCTCGGCGCAGGACGGGACCATGCCCGCCGGCGGGGCCTCCGGGTAGAGGCAGCGGTAGCAGGGGCCGTGCTCGGCCCAGAACACGCTGGCCTGGCCGTCGAAGCGGTAGATCGAGCCCCACACGTACGGCTTGCCGAGCAGCACCGCGGCGTCGTTCACCAGGTAGCGGGTGGCGAAGTTGTCCGTGCCGTCCACGATCAGGTCGTAGCCGGAGAAGATCTCCATCACGTTGGAGTTGTCCAGGCGCTCCTCGTGCAGGACCACCTCGACGTACGGGTTGATCTGCTGCACCGAGTCGCGCGCGGACTCCGCCTTGGAGCGCCCGATGTCGGCCTGGCCGTGGATGATCTGGCGCTGCAGGTTCGACTCGTCGACCACGTCGAACTCGACGATTCCCAGCGTGCCGACACCGGCGGCCGCCAGGTACATCAGCGCGGGCGAACCGAGGCCGCCGGCGCCGACGCAGAGCACCTTGGCGTTCTTCAACCGCTTCTGCCCGGCCATCCCGACGTCCGGGATGATCAGGTGGCGGGAGTACCTGCGGACCTCGTCGACGGTGAGCTCGTCGGCCGGCTCTACCAGGGGTGGCAACGACACGGGGACTCCGATGGGTCTCTTGTTCAGGCGGCCGGGGCCAGCCTCGGACGGGGTTGTTGCACCGCCACTCAGGTGGCTCTCTAGGCCAACAGTGTCATGCCCCACCGGTATTCCGAGACAGCTCGTCCGATGGGCGAGACGGGCCGCGCCGGATCGTGGAACCGCCCGCCGGACGCCCCCGGAGCGCCCCCTCACACCCGGCAGGCCGTCTCCAGCCAGACGTCCCCCAGCGACTCCTCCAGCGGCACCTGTGTCCGCCAGCCGAGACGGTCCCGGGCGGTCCGCACGTCCGCCTGCCGCCACGGCACCGGCTCCCCCGGGGCGGGCCGGCCCTCCGGCCGGTGCCCCTCCGCCCGATGGCCCGGCAGGTACGGCCCGGACGCGTGGTGGCCGTGCCCCGGCAGGTGGTCGCCGACCGGGCCGGCGGCCTGCGCGGGCAGCAGTACCTGCCGGTTCTCCTCCACGATCGACCCCTCGAAGCCCGAGGCCCGGACCAGCAGCTGGGCCGCGTCCCGGGCCCGCACGGCGTGCCCGCTGCCCACGTTGATCACCCCGGTGGCGGCCGAGACCGCCGCCGCCTGGATCGCCCGGGCGACGTCCCGCACGTCCACGAAATCCCGGTATCCGGACAGGTCCGGCATCCGCACCTGGTTCTCGTCCCGCTCCAGCGCCCGCCGCAGCCCCTCGGCGAGGCGCCCGAACAGCGAGGCGGTCGGCGCCCCCGGGCCCACCACGTCGAACACCCGCAGCACCGCCGCGTCCAGCCCGGAGGCCAGCACCAGCTCCGTCCCGGCCAGCTTGGAGACCCCGTACGGGCCGACCGGCCGCGGCTCGGCCTGCTCGGACACCGGCACCCCGCCGGGCACCGGCCCGTACTCGGCGGCCGAGCCGACGTGCACCAGCCGGGCCGGCTCCCGGCTGCGCCGGATCGCCTCGCAGACGGTCGCGACGGCCAGCGTGTTCGACCGGATCAGGGTCCGCGAGCTGCCGTAGGTGGCACCCGCGCAGTTGATCACCACCTGCGGCGCGACCGCGTCCAGGAAGCGGGCCAGGGCGCCCGGGCTCCCGGCGGTCAGGTCGAAGCGGATGTCGGCCGAGTCGCGCCGGCCGAGCACCGTCACCTGCAACTCCTGGTCCATCAGCAGACGATCGGTCACCCGGCGGCCGATGAAGCCGTCGGCGCCCAGCAGCAGCACCCTCATCGGGGGCGTCCTTCCACGAAGCGAGGTCGGGGACGACCTGGCGGACTGAAATACAGCGAACGAGATCTGACGGGTCTGAGAAGTCTGAAAGGTCTGACCGGAGGGTCAGCGGTGCGCGCCGGCCCGGCCGAGCAGCGCCCAGCCGTGGGCCAGCAGCACCACCGCGACCGCGCCGCCGCCCAGCAGGACGGCCGACGGCCAGGGGCGGCCCAGGGCGAGCGGCACCGCCGCCGCGACGGGCCCGGCCAGCGCACCCAGCGCGGCGGCCGTCGTCCGGCCGCAGCGCGCCAGCAGCGCGGGCAGCACCAGCAGCAGGCCCAGCACGCCCTGCGCCGCCCACGCCGCGGGGCCGGCCCGCTCGGCGGCCAGGTGCAGCAGGCCGCCGCCGTGGCCGGGCCCGGGGCGCGGCGCGACCACCGCGAGGACGGCCAGCGCGGCGTAGCTGAGCACCGCGAGCACGGCCAGGTGCAGCGCGACCGCGACCGGCAGCACCGGGCGCATCCGGGCCCGGAACTCGGCCAGGGTGCGGGCGGCCCCCAGGTGCCCCCGGCCGACCTGCCGGTACCAGCGGGCCGCCCGCTCCGCCGAGCCCGCCGACACCGCCGCGGCCAGCACCAGGGCGGCGGCCAGCGGCCGGTCCCGGCCCGGCGCCGCCAGCGGGAGCAGCAGCAGCGCGGCCAGGCCCAGCCCGTGGCCGAGCGCGGCGGGGCGCAGCCGGGAGCCGGCCGGCGGGGGCGGGGTGCGGACCGGGCCGAGCTCCGTCGGGCAGGGCGGGCGGCACGGCGGCGGGGCGGGCTCGGCCGGGGCGGTCGCGGTCAGCGCGGGCAGCAGCACCAGCGGGACGGCGGCGGGCAGCAGCACCGGCCAGCGGGCGCCGAGCGCGGCCACCGCGGCGCAGGGCGGCGCGGCCAGCGCGGCGGCGGTCAGTGCCGCCCGGGCGGCGGCCGCGCAGCGGCGCGGTTCGGGCGGCTCGGGCGGCGACGGCCGTCGGGGCACCCGGGCGTACAGCTCCTCGGCCAGCGAGAACAGGTCGGCGTGCCGGCAGCGCGCCGCGGCGTCCGGGCCGAGCCCGGCCTCCTCCAGCCCGGCGGCGATCTCCAGCGGGTCGACGGCGCGCTCGCACAGGTCCCGGTGCTCGGCCATCAGCTCGCGCACCGGGTCGGCGCTGGCCACGGGGCCGGACATCAGACGGCCTCCGCGAGGGCGGGGCCGACGGGGCGGGCCGGGTCGGGGCGGGTCGGGTCGGTGCGGGTCGGGTCGGTGCGCACCGCCAGGGCGGCGAGCTGCCCGGCCTGCCCGGCCCGGCGGCGCGGCGCGGGCGCCCCGTCCGCCTCCTCGTCGCGGCCGCCGGCCGGGCCGTCGTTGAGCCAGTACTCGGCGGGGCGCGCGAACGGGCGCGGTGCCCGGCCGCCGTGGCCCGCCCCGCCGCCCTCGGGGAAGGCGGGGTACTGCGAGACCAGTTCCAGGTAGATCTCCCGGAAGGCGCCGGTCACCGGCTCGACGGCGAAGCGTTCCTGCGCCCGCAGCCGCCCCGCCAGGCCGAGCCGGGAGCGCCGCTCCTCGTCGCGCAGCAGTGCCAGGCAGGCCCCGGCCAGGGCCCGGGGGTCGCGGGCGGGCACCAGCAGCCCGGTCGGGCCGACCACCTCGCGGGCCACCCCGACGTCGGTGGAGACCACCGCGCGGCCGCTGAGCATGGCGTCGACGAGCAGCCGGGGGCTGCGCTGGGAGAGCGCGGAGAAGACCGCCACCGTGCCGCCCTGCCAGGCCTCGGCGAGCGAGCCGGGCCGGCCGGCGAACTCCACCGCCGCGGTCACCCCGAGCCGTTCGGCGACGGCCGCGCAGTGCGCCCGGTAGCCGGGGGCGGCCTCCTCGCCGTGCAGCACCAGGCGGGCCGCCGGCAGTTCGGCGCGGACCCGGGCGAAGGCGTGCAGCACCAGTTCGGTGTCCCGCCCCGGCTCCAGCGGGCCCGCCCAGACCAGGGTGGGCCGCTCGGGCTCGGGCCCGGCCGCCGGGCGGTCCACCGCCGGGGTGCCCTCGTGGACGACCCGGGTGCGCGCCGGATCGGCCCCGCAGCGGCGCTGCCACTGCTGGTCGTGGGCGCTGCCCGGGGTGAGTATCGCGGCCTGCCGGTAGGTCTCCTCGGTGAGCGCCCGGAAGAAGGACAGCAGCAGCGCCCGGACCGGCCATCGGTACGGCGCCGCGTGACTCGCCCGCTCGCCTCCGGGCGCTCGGACCCGGTGCCGACGGTCGTCGCTCCGGCGCTCGTCCCTCGCTTGTCGCTCCTCGCTTTCGGCACCGGCGCGCCCTTCGGCTCGGGGCGGGTAACCCAGGTACTGCTCGCGCAGGTGCAGGCCGTGCTCGGTGACCACGAAGGGCACGCCGTGCAGCTGCCGGGCGACCAGGGCGGGGAGCGCGGCCGGGCCGCCGCCGACCACGTGGCACAGGTCGACGGCGCCGAGGCCGCCGGGCCCGGTGCCGTACCAGGGCGCGGAGAGCGGGCGCAGGCACTGCTCCAGCAGGTCCGCGGCGACCAGCACGTCGCGGACCAGCGGCTGTCCGGCCGAGGTGTCCGCGCCGGGCAGCCGCCAGGTCCGCTCCAGCACCCGGCGGGCGTGGGCGGAGGCGAGGAAGGCGGGCAGGGTGCCCTCGTCCTCCCGGGCCGACGCCGCCAGCCGGTACAGCCCGGCCCCGAAGCCGGCCCGCTCCCCGGGCAGCACCAGTGCCCGCACCAGGTCCTCGTACGCCCGGGCGTACTGGCGTCTGCGCAGCGCCCCGGGGGCGCGGCCGCGCGGCCGGCGGCCCCACAGCACGAGGTGGTGGGTGCCGGGCCGGGCGGGCGGGCGCCGGGCGCCGGGGTCGTCCGGGCCGGTGAGCAGGTACCGCTCGAACTCGTGCTCCGGCAGGCCCTCGGCCAGCCGCTCGCACCAGGCCCCGGCACCACGGTCGGGATGCGGACGGGCACCCTCGGTGAGCAGCGCGACGCGCACGGGAGTCCTCCTTCTGCCTCGGGACGGGGGCGGTGACGGCAGCCCCGGTCAGGGCCGACCGCCCCCCGCACCCCTGGGACGCCCCCTGGGCGGGGGCCACGGGAGCCGCGGGGCCGTACGCCGGGACGCTTGCTCGGGCCGTGCGCCGCGTGCTCCGGCGTCAGCGGTCCTCCCCCACACCTGTTCGGTCCGGCAGCAGAAAGGTAGGACCGGCCCGGGGCGATCCATCGGTCACATGCCTGGCTGCCACCTGAACGAGTGAACTGCCGTGACCTCGCCCGGGACCGGGCCGTTAGCGGGCGCTATACGCCGCTCCGGCGCCGGGGCGGTACCGCTCCGGTGCCGCTCCGGCCCCGCCCGCCGCTCAGCGGGCGGTGTCCGCGATCAGCTCGCGCACGGCCCGGGCGACCGCGTCGGGGTGCTCCATCATCGCCACGTGCCCGGACTCGGGCAGCACCAGCAGCCGGGCGTCGGCGAAGGCCGCGCAGGCCCGCCGGGCGGAGCGGTAGGCGACCAGCCTGTCGCGCAGCCCGTACACCAGCAGCACCGGCGCCGCGACCTGCTCGGCCTGCCGCCACAGCGCCTGGTCGCCGCGCTCGGTGTAGGCGGAGACGATGCCGCGGGCCGAGCCGATCAGGGCCGGCATCGCGTGCGGCTGCGCCAGCCGGTGCCGGTACTCGGCCACCGCCTCGGCGCGGGCGGTGGGGCTCAGGCCGGCCGGGTCGCCGTAGACCAGGCGCAGCAGGTCCTCGGTGGCCGCCTCGGCGTCGCGCCGCCCGGCCGGCAGCCGGCGCAGCAGGGCGGGCAGTCCGGGCAGGGCGAGCAGGCCGGTGGGCCAGGCGGAGCGCTGCGGGGGCAGTTCGGGCAGCGCGGGTGAGACGAGGGTGAGGCTGCGGACCAGGTCGGGGCGCAGCGCGGCGAGCCGGACGGAGACGGCGCCGCCGAGCGAGTTGCCGAAGAGGTGGACGGGGCCGCGGCCGGCGGCCTCCAGGTAGCCGATGACGGCGCGGACGTGGCCGGAGAGGCTGAGGTTGCCGTCGGCGGGCGGGCCGGAGCGGCCGAAGCCGGGCAGGTCGAGGGCCTCGCCGTCGACGAGGCCGGAGAGCCGGTCCATCAGCGCGCTCCAGTTGCCGGCCGAGCCGCCCAGGCCGTGCACGAAGAGTCCGGGCTCGCAACCGTCGGTGCTGCCCGCTCCGGCGGGCCGGTGCACCGCGAGCACCGCGCCGGGGACCTCGACCGTACGTACCTGCTGCTCAGCGCTGCTCATGGTGGACGATGGTAGTGAGGGCCGGTCGGGGGCGGCGGGGGTGGTCCGGCCTTCCCGGCCCCCGTCCCGTCCGCCCGTCCCCTCGCCCGCCCCATCCCTCGTCGCACCACTGCCGACGCCGAGGTCAGCGCCGTATTGTGGGCTCCTGACAAGCGGCCGGACTGCTTTTCTCGCCTTCGCCAGGGGCGGGCGCGGTTACCGAAAAGTAGACTCGGCCCTCTTGCCAGCCCCGAAGAACCCCGAAGTGAGGAGCGCCGTGACGGCCATCCAGGAGGCGCAGGAGCGCCCGCGCGGTGCCCGCCTGCCGCGAAGCGCCCGCCGTGAACAACTGCTCGGTGCCGCCCAGGAGGTGTTCGTCGCCCAGGGTTACCACGCGGCCGCCATGGACGACATCGCCGACCGTGCCGGGGTGAGCAAGCCGGTGCTCTACCAGCACTTCCCCGGGAAGCTGGACCTCTACCTGGCGCTGCTGGACAAGCACTGCGACGCCCTGGTCGAGTCGACCCGGGACGCGCTGGGCACCACCACCGACAACAAGCTGCGGGTGGCCGCGACGATGGAGGCGTACTTCAACTACGTCTCCAGCGAGTCCGGCGCGTTCCGGCTGGTCTTCGAGTCGGACCTGACCAACGAGCCGGCCGTGCGCGAGCGGGTGGAGCGGGCCTCCGAGGCGAGCGCGACGCTGGTCAGCCAGGTGATCCAGGAGGACACCGACCTGCCGGAGGCGGAGTCCAAGCTGCTGGCGGCCGGGGTCTGCGGCCTGGCCCAGATCACCGCCCGGTACTGGCTGTCGCAGGGTCTGGACATCCCGCGCGACGAGGCGGTGCGGCTGGTCGCCAGCCTGGCGTGGCGGGGGCTCAAGGGCTTCCCGATGCACCCGGGCGACCTCGCGCCGGAGGGCTCCGCCCAGCAGTGACGATCCGCTGACCTTCGCCTGGGCGGTGATCGGGTGCTCTATGGTGAAGCCGTACGGCGCGGTCGCCGTGATCGCTTGTCCCAGGCGGTCCGTCGCCGCGCGTGGAGACTGCAGAACCGGAGGGACGGAAGCCGTGGAGGTCAAGATCGGCGTGCAGAACGCGCCGCGCGAAATCGTGATCGAGAGCTCGCAGACTGCCGATGAGGTCGAGAGCGCGGTCGCGAAGGCGCTGGAGGGCTCCACCAAGCTCTTCTCGCTCACCGATGAGCACGGCCGTCGCGTCATCGTCCCGGCCGAGCGCCTGGCGTACGTGGAGATCGGCGAGTCGGCGGCCCGCAAGGTGGGCTTCGGCACCACCTGAGCCGCCGCCGAGCAGGTCCGTCCGGTGCCCCGTTCCCTCCCGAGGGAACGGGGCACCGTCGCGTGTACGGGCAGGTCGGCCTGGGTACGGCGACAGGTGCGGCACCGGTGCCGCACGCCCGTTCCCCCGGGGAGGCCGCCGTGCTGGTCGAATCGCTCGTCTTCGTGCTGGTCGGCCTGGCCGCGGCCGCGGCCGCGCTGCTGGGCCTGCCGGGGTACTACCGGGCCCCCCGCCCGCTGGTGGTGGGGACGGCCCTGGCCTCGGCGCTGCTCGGCGGGGTGGTCGCGCACTTCTGCCTGGACGGTCGCCTGCCGGTGGCCGCGGTGGTGTTCTCGGCGCTGGCCGCGGGGGTGGTCACCTCGCTGCTGGCCCGGCCGGACCTCGCCGCCGGGCGGGCCCCGGCGCACCGGCACCACCCGCACCGGGCCGGCGCCCACCGCGCGCCGCGGCGGCACCGGCCGGCCTGAGGCCCGTGGCGGGGCGCACGACGGGGCCCGTGACGGGGCCCGTTACGAGGCCAGGCCGAGGGCGGCCATCCGCCGGGTGTGCGCCTCGGTGATCCGGTTGAACATCTTGCCGACCTCGACCAGGTCGAAGCCCTGCACCTGGACGCCGCCGACCAGCAGGTTGGAGAGCGCGTCCCGCTCGGCGACGACCCGCTGGGCCTGGCTGAGCGCCTCGCCCATCAGCCGCCGGCCCCACAGGGCGAGCCGGCCGCCGGCCCGCGGGTCGGCCTCGATGGCCTGGCGGACCTTGTCGACCGCGAACTGTCCGTGGCCGGTGTCGGACATGACGCTGAGGACCAGGTCGCGGGTGTCGTCGTCCAGCCGGACGGCCACCTCGCGGTAGAAGTCGGTGGCGATGGCGTCGCCGACGTAGGCCTTGACCAGGCCCTCCAGCCAGTCCGAGGGCGCCGTCATCCGGTGGAACAGCTCCAGCGGCTCGACGAAGGGGCGCATCGCCTCCTGCGGGTCGGCGCCGATCTCGGCGAGCCGGTCGTGCAGCCGCTGGTAGTGCTGGAACTCGGCGGAGGCCATCCGGGCCAGGGCCGCCTTGTCGGCGAGGCCGGGCGCCAGCTTGGCGTCCTCGGCGAGCCGCTCGAAGGCGCTCAGCTCGCCGTACGCGAGCGCGCCGAGCAGGTCGAGCACCGCCGCGCGGTAGCCCGGTTCGGCCGAGCACGTGGCCCAGTCGCCGATCGAGCCGGGCGCGCCGTCCTGCGTCTCACCATGGGTCTCCATGACCCGCCACCTTAGTCCCGCCCCCGCCCGCGCCCCACCACCGGACGCACCCCGGTGACCTGCCGGATCGGCTCCCGGCGCCCCCGTCGGCGGGGTCGGTGTCAGACGCATCACGTGTTCGAGTCGTCGCCTGACTGTATGGTGGTACGGAGCCCCGTCGTGCTCGCACGGTGCCACCGCCGTCTCGGTGGCCCGCACGAGCCCGCTCCGTAGCGGCAGCGCGTCCCCCGGACGTGTCCGCACCGGAGGCACGGGTACTCACGTACGCGGATGCCCGGTCGGAGAGCCGATCGGCTCCGACCATGGCTTGGACTTCAAGCCTTGGCACCGCATCAGTGGCCGAGCGAGGGCCGCCGAGACCACGCCCACCTGGCGGAGGTCCCGCGCAGGTCCCTCACGGGAACTCTCCCCGACGCCGCCGGCGACGCGCCCCGCCAACGGGCCGCGCGCACCGGCCGGCCGCAGGGACCGGCGCGGTAGTGCGTCCGCTCAGCTGTACTCGGGGCCGCCAGGCCCGTACACAGCCGCGCGGCTGCCCGCCCGCCGCTCGCTCTCGGCCCCTCCGAAAACGGAAGAGGCAGCACCCTGTCCACCACCGCTGAACCCATCAAGACGACGTTCCGGGACCTGGGGATCCTCCCGGAGACCGCCGAGGCCCTCGAGTCCGTCGGCATCGTCCACCCCTTCCCCATCCAGGAGATGACCCTCCCGGTCGCGCTGACCGGCCACGACGTCATCGGCCAGGCCAAGACCGGCACCGGCAAGACCCTCGGCTTCGGCCTGCCGCTGATCGAGCGCGCCGTGGTGCGCGCCGACGTGGACGCCGGCCGGGCCACCGAGGACCAGCTCTCGGACTTCCCGCAGGCGCTGATCGTCGTCCCGACCCGCGAGCTCTGCACCCAGGTCACCAACGACCTGCAGACCGCCGGCAAGGTCCGCAACGTCCGCGTGCTCGCGGTCTACGGCGGCCGGGCGTACGAGCCGCAGGTCGAGGCGCTCAACAAGGGCGTCGACATCGTGGTCGGCACCCCGGGCCGACTGCTGGACCTGGCCGGCCAGAAGAAGCTGAACCTGTCCAAGGTCCGCGCGCTGGTCCTGGACGAGGCCGACGAGATGCTCGACCTGGGCTTCCTGCCCGACGTCGAGAAGATCATCACCATGCTGCCGGCCAAGCGGCAGACCCTGCTGTTCTCGGCCACCATGCCGGGCCAGGTCATCAACCTCGCCCGCCGGTACATGAGCCAGCCGACCCACATCCGGGCCGCCGCCCCGGACGACACCGGCGCCACCGTCGCCAACATCGAGCAGCACATCTTCCGTGCCCACTCGCTCGACAAGGTCGAGATGGTCTCGCGCATCCTCCAGGCCGACGGCCGCGGACTGGCGATGATCTTCTGCCGCACCAAGCGCACCGCCGCCGACGTCTCCGACCAGCTGACCCAGCGCGGCTTCGCGGCCGGCGCCGTCCACGGCGACCTCGGCCAGGGCGCCCGCGAGCAGGCGCTGCGCGCCTTCCGCAACGGCAAGGTCGACGTGCTGGTCTGCACCGACGTGGCCGCCCGCGGCATCGACGTCGAGGGCGTCACCCACGTCATCAACTACCAGTGCACCGACGACGAGAAGACCTACCTGCACCGGATCGGCCGCACCGGCCGGGCCGGCGCCTCCGGTACGGCCGTCACCCTGGTCGACTGGGACGACATCCCGCGCTGGCAGCTGATCAACAAGGCGCTGGACCTGCCGTTCAACGAGCCGGAGGAGACCTACTCCACCTCGCCGCACCTGTACGAGCTGCTGAAGATCGCGCCGGGCACCAAGGGTGTGCTGCCGCGTTCGGAGCGCACCCGGGCCGGGCTCGGCGCGGAGGAGATCGAGGACCTCGGCGAGACCGGCGGGCGCGGCGCCCGCCCCGGTCGCGGCGCTGCCCGCGGCGGGCGGGCCGGCTCGGGCCGCCCGGCCGTCGAGGCCCCGGCGGCGGAGGAGAAGCCGCGCCGTACCCGTGAGCGCCGCCGCACCCGCCGCGGTTCGGAGCTCGGCGAGGGCGAGGCGGCCGTCGCCGCGGCGGTGACCGAGGCGGCTCCGGCCGTCGAGGGTGCCGAGGGCGAGACCGCGCCGCGCCGTCGCCGCCGCCGTTCGCGCGGTGGCGCCGCCTCGGGCGAGGTCACCCCGGTGGCCGCCGCCGAGGTCGTCGCCGAGGCGGCCGCGGTGGTCGAGGCCGCCGTGGTCGCGGCCGAGCCGGTGGCCCCGGAGGCCCCGGTGGCCGAGGAGAAGCCGCGCCGGACCCGGACCCGCAAGCCCAAGGCCGAGGTCGCCGAGGTCGCCGAGGTCGTGGAGGTCGTGGAGGTCGTGGAGGTCGTGGAGGCCGTCGCCGTCGCCGAGGCTCCGGCCGAGGCCCCGGCGGAGAAGAAGCCGGCCCGCACCCGGCCCCGCAAGCCCAAGGCCGAGGTCGCCGAGGTCGCGGAGACCGTCGAGGCCGCCGCCGTCACCGAGGCTCCGGCCGAGGCCCCGGCCGAGAAGAAGCCGGCCCGCACCCGGACCCGCAAGCCCAAGGCCGTCGCCGAGACCGCCCCGGAGGCCCCGGCCGCCGAGACCGCCCCGGCCGAGGAGGCGCCCGCGCCGCGCAAGCGCACCCGCGCCCGCAAGGCCGCGGTCGCCCCGGAGGCCACTCCGGAGGGCTGACCCGCACCGCCCCCTCGGGCGTTCCCGGGCGTCCCCGTCCTGGTGGGAGGGGGTGCCGGGACGGCATAGGCTCGGGGCGTCGCCTGCCCCGGGAGGGAACCCGCTCATGAGTACTCCGCCGTTCCTGGACCTGCCCCGCTGCGCCCGGGCGGAGCGCGTGCCGACCGGGCGCGGGGAGTTCGCGGCGCTGCGCGCGGAGCCGGACGGCCCGGTGCGCGGCTCGGCGCTGCTGGTGCCGGGGTTCACCGGCAGCAAGGAGGACTTCATCGCGCTGCTCGCGCCGCTCGCGGCCGCCGGGTACCGGGTGACGGCCGTGGACCAGCGGGGTCAGTACGAGACCGGCGGGCCGGACGACGGGGCGGCGTACGCCGTGGCCGCGCTGGGCGCCGACGTCCGGGCGCTGACCGGGGTGCTGGCCGCGGAGGGCGGGCCGGTGCACCTGCTGGGGCACTCCTTCGGCGGCCAGGTGGTCCGGGAGGCGGTGCTCGCGGCCGCCGGGGAGGGCCCGCTGCCGTGGCGTTCGCTGACCCTGATGGCCACCGGGCCGGGCGCGATCGACCCGGCCGAGGCGGCCCGGACCAGGATGCTGCTGGACGTCCTGCCGGTCATGGGCCTGGAGGAGATCTGGCAGGTCATGCGGCAGATGGACGAGAGCGGCGGGGAGCCGAGGCCCGCCCTGGCGCCGGGGGTCGCGGAGTTCCTGCACCGCCGCTGGGTGGCCAACGTGCCGCGGTCGCTGGCCGTCACCGGCGCGCACCTGGTCGCCGCGCCGGACCGGGTGGACGAACTGGCCGCGGTGGCGGCCGGGACGCTGCCGGTGCTGGTGGTGTCCGGGGAGCAGGACTACGCCTGGCCGGTACCGGAGCAGGGCGCGATGGCGCGGCGGCTGGGCGCCCGCCGGGTGGTCGTCGCGGGCGCGGCCCACTCCCCCAACGCCGAGCGGCCGGCCGCCACGGCCGAGGCGCTGGCCGCGTTCTGGGCCTGAGCCCGGCCCCCGACCGACCCGCTCCCCGGCGTGGTCTGTACCACTTCCGGAGGTTCGACCGGGCTCGGCACAGGACAAAAGTCGTTAGTTACGGTAATCTTTGATTCTGTCCGGGAATCATCGGCGACATCCACAGGGTGCCTTTCAGCCGAAACCCGGACGTTACGGACGGGCAACGGCCCGGTAGCACCGCCACGACACCGTGGTTCACGAGGGACTGGACGCACCAGGCAAGCCCAGGGGGAGCCCTTGCCGCAGCAGACCGCCACACGTACGACCCGCGTGGTCCGGCCGCAGCGCCGGATCCGCAGGACCCCGAAAGGGCTGATACCGACTCAGCCGCAACCGCCCCGCCCCGCGGGGCCCGAAAAGGAGACGCCCATGACCAAGCCCATGCGCTTCGAGATCCTCCGACTGGACGACGCCAACGGCTCCGCGACCGACCGCGTGATCGCCGACGCCGAGACCGTCCGCGAGCTCGTCCAGGACGCCGCCCGCACCGGCGAGCGCCTGCTCATCCGCCCGTGCCCGACCGTCTGACCCAGCGCGGCGCCTCCGACCGGGAGACCTCACCCGCCGCCGACGAGCCGGGACCGTCCGATCCGGACGTACCGATACCCGACTGACGCCCCGTCACCGCGATCGCCGTTGACGGGGCGTCAGTGCGTCCGGCCCCGGAACGGACTCGGCCCCGCCCCCGCCCCCGCCCCCGGAACGTTTGCCGCCGCCCGCGACGGGACATCCCCCCAACGGGAACCGCCCGCGCCGCAAGCCACCCGCGCCGGCCGGGCGTCCAGCACCGACAGGGTGCCGCCGGGCCGTCCGTACGGGTGATCGTCCTTGACGCGGCGGTCCGGAGGGAGGAGCGTTGTCGGCTATGAGGGGCGAGCCAAGCTGTCCGAGGTGCGCCGGTCGGGTCCGCGCCCCCGGTCTTTTTTCGGACACCTGGCAGTGCGACCGGCACGGAGCCGTGCACCCGATGCAGCCCGTACTGCCCCCGAGCGTCGAAGCCCTGGGCGTCGCCGTCGCCCGTTCCCAGGTCCCCGTCTGGCTGCCCTGGCCGCTCCCGGTCGGCTGGCTCTACACCGGCATCGCCCACGTCGGCGACGACGTCTCGGGCGCCCGGGCCACCGCCGTCGCCTGCTCCGGGCCCGCCCCGCTCGGCGGCTTCGGCGAACTGGTGCTGGTCGCCGAGGAACTGGGCGTCGGGCTCGGCGCCCGCTACGCCGGACTGCCCGGCCCCGACCCGGGCGACTCGGTCGGCCTCTACAAGCCCGCCGACGCCAAGCTGATGGCCGCCGGGCGGCCCACCCCGATGTTCCACGTCCCGGACGCCCCGCCCGACCGCGCGGTGTTCGTCGGCGAGGCCCGCGGGCTCTGGCTCTGGGCGATCGCCTGGCCCGAGCAGTCCGCGCTGGTGATGTACGACGAGCTGGTGCTCACCGACCTGCGCGAGGCCGGCGCCGAACTGGACCTGCTGCCCTGCGGGGCGCTCTCCCCCCGACTGCTGGGCTGACGGCGGACCGGACGGCCTATCCTGGGCGGCACCCGCCAGCCTGAGGAGTCCGCCCCGTGCGCATCGACCTGCACGCCCACAGCAACGCCTCCGACGGCACCGACAGCCCGGCCGAGCTGGTCGCGGCGGCGGTCGCGGCCGGCCTCGACGTGGTCGCGCTCACCGACCACGACACCGTCGCCGGACACGCCGGGGCCGCCGCCGCCGTGCAGGCGCTGCCGGACGGCACCCGGCTGACCGTCGTCCCCGGCGCCGAACTGTCCTGTGTGGTGGACGGCGTCAGCATGCACCTGCTGGCCTACCTGTTCGACCCCGAGGAGCCGGAGTTCGCGGCCGAGCGCGAGCTGGTGCGCACCGACCGGTTCCGGCGCGGCCGGGCGGTCGTCGAGCGCTGCCGGGAGCTCGGCGCGGACATCAGCTGGGAGCAGGTGCAGCGGATCGCCGGGGCCGGTTCGGTCGGGCGGCCGCACATCGCCAGCGCGCTGGTCGAGGCGGGCGTGGTGGCCACCGTCTCGGACGCCTTCACCCCGCAGTGGCTGGCCAACGGCGGCCGGGCGGACGTCCGCAAGCACGAGACCGACCCGGTGCGGGCGGTCCGGCTGGTCCGGGCGGCCGGCGGGGTACCGGTGTTCGCCCACCCCGGCGCGGTCAAGCGCGGCCGGACCGTCCCGGACGGGGTGATCGCCGACCTCGCGGCCGCCGGACTGGCCGGGCTGGAGGTCGACCACACCGACCACGACGAGGAGACCAGGCAGCGGCTGCGCGGCCTGGCCGGCGACCTCGGCCTGCTGGTCACCGGCTCCAGCGACTACCACGGCAGCCGCAAGACCGTCCGGCTCGGCGAGCACACCACCGACCCCGGGGTGTACGAGGCCCTGCTGGGCCAGGCCACCGGGGCGAAGCCGATCGAGCGCTGACGGCGGGCGGGGCCGCGCTCCGGCGCACCGGGGCGCGGTGGGGCGGGCGGGCCGCCCGTGCGCCCTCCGGGCCGGGGGCCGGCGCCGGTCAGGATCCGGCCCGGCGCCGGTCCTGGACCGGGCCCCGGTCCTGACCGGGAGTCATCGGGGGTCAGTCGAGCTTGACGCCGCGCCGCCGCGGGTCGCGCAGGTCGGTGCCCTGGTCCAGCCAGCGCTCCTGGAGCGCGGCCGCGCCGTGCACCCGCTTCCAGCCCGCCTCGTTGGGCGTCATCGGCAGCAGCGGCAGGAAGCGCACCGGCTCGGCGGGCTCGGCCAGTTCCAGGTCCTCGACCAGCCCGCCCGGCTCGGCGGCCAGCACCGAGGTGAACGGGGCGCCCTCCCAGAGCGGGGCGCCGAGGTCCAGCGAGCCGCCCGGGGCCACCACCAGGCCCTCGACCTGCGGCGTCGCGGCGAAGGTGGCGAGGCTGCGCAGCACGCCGTCGCGCCCGCCGCGCACCGTCAGCACCAGTTCGGCGCGCGGTCCGCGCAGCTGGTCGGCGACCGGCTGGGTCGGGTCGGCCATCGGGGCGGCCGCCATTCCGAGCGTCGCGTAGCGGACCAGGCCGTCGGCGTCCGGGCCGAAGCGCAGCACCTCGATCCGGTCGGTGCCCAGGAAGGTGACGGCGGCGCGGCCGCTCGGCTCGCCGAAGGTGGAGATCAGCCGGGCCTCGACGGCCGCCAGCACCGCCTCCCGGGTGAGGTCCGGGGAGCTGCCGCCGTGGGGGTCGCCGAAGGACGGGAAGTCGTGCGCCATGCCGGTGAGCGTAACCCGGGCCGCCCCGGCGTCCGCGCGGGGGCGTACGGGCGAAGGCCGGGGAAACCCCGGGGCACCGATGCCCGGTCAGATGTTAGGGTGAGCGACTGGCCACCGGGATCGCAGGTCCCGGGGCGGCGAGCGAAGGAGGTGGTTGCGGTGGATACCGGCCGACCATGCAGTACCGGCAGCTCTGCCCGGCCCCGACTTCCCCGCACTTCCCGCCCCGCAGGCCTCAGCGGCTGACCGAGCCCTAGTGGCCCGGGCGCGGGTCGGCGGCGGACGGACCGGCCGGGAGAGCACCCCTCGTCCCCTTCACCGGTGTTCCTCGCCGTCGCACCACGGCCCTTCCGCGTCCCCTCCGCGCCACCGTGCGACGGCTCCTGCCCCAGGGAGCCTGTCATGTCGATGATCAACAGCCTGCGCGCCGCCGTCCGCACCAACCGCCGCCGGGGCGCCGTCGGGCCGTACGACGCCGTGCCCGAGGGCGCCGGCTCGGCGGTCGTGGACTGCGCGGTCTACCAGCACGGCCGGCGCAACGGCGTGACCTGCAGCCCCCGCGAGGCCGCCCGCCGGGTCAAGGCCGCGCACCAACTCCCGGACACCGCAGGGTCGTTCAGCTGGATCGGGCTGCACGAGCCGACCGGCGCCGAGTTCGAGGGGATCGCCCAGCGGTTCGGCCTGCACCCGCTCGCGGTGGAGGACGCGGTGCACGCCCACCAGCGGCCCAAGGTGGAGCGCTACGACGACGTGCTGTTCGCCGTCTTCAAGACCATCCGCTACGTCGAGCACGACCAACTCACGCCCACCAGCGAGGTGGTGGAGACCGGCGAGCTGATGGTCTTCGCCGGCCGGGACTTCGTGATCACCGTCCGGCACGGCGGCCACGGCTCGCTGCAGGAGCTGCGGCACCGGCTGGAGGCGGACGCGGACGAGGCCGGCCTGCTCGCCAAGGGCCCGGCCGCGGTGCTGCACGCGATCGCCGACCACGTCGTGGACAACTACCTGCTGGTCGCCGAGCGGCTGCAGAACGACGTGGACGAGATCGAGTACGGCGTCTTCTCGGCCAAGGGCGCGCGCACCGCGGACGTCGGCCGGGTCTACCAACTCAAGCGCGAGGTACTGGAGTTCAAGCGCGCGGTGGCACCGCTGCTGCGCCCGATGCAGCAGCTGTCCGAGCCGCAGCAGGGCCTGGTCGACCCGGACATCCAGAAGTACTTCCGGGACGTCGCCGACCACCTGGCCCGGGTCACCGAGCAGGTGCACGGGTTCGACGAACTGCTGAACTCGCTGCTCCAGGCCAACCTGGCACAGGTGTCGGTGGCGCAGAACGAGGACATGCGCAAGATCACCGCCTGGGCGGCGATCTTCGCGGTGCCCACCATGATCACCGGCGTCTACGGCATGAACTTCGACTACATGCCCGAACTGCACCACGCCTACGGCTATCCGCTGGTGCTCACCGCGATCGCGGTGATCTGCGTCGGGATGTACCGGGGCTTCCGCCGCAACGGCTGGCTGTAGCGTCCCCCAGCCCCCGGGCCCCCGTCCCGGGCCCCGCACCCGGACCCCGGCCCCGCGGGGGCGTCAGCGCCGCCCGCCGCGGGCGACCAGGACCAGGCCGAGCAGGATCAGCACCACCGCCGGGTACGCCGCCGCCGGGGGCCACTGGCCGAGCCAGAGCGCGGCGATCAGGGCCGCGCCCGGGGTCTCCAGCAGGATCGCGGTGGAGGTGATCGACGGGCCGAGGGTGCGCACCACCCGGTTGCTCAGCGAGTGCCCGAGCAGCTGCGCGGTGACCATCAGCAGCACGATCTGCCACCAGGCCCCGGCCGACCAGCCGGACAGCCGCGTGCCGGTGGCCAGGCAGATCACCAGCAGGCCGACCGCCGTGGTCGCGTAGCAGACCAGCGTGTACGCGGTGGTGCTGACCGTCCTGCGGACCTCCGCGCCCAGCAGCATGTACCCGGCCGCGGCCAGGCCCGCGGCGAGCGCGAGGGCGTCGCCGAGCAGGGCGCGCGGGGACATCGAGAGGTCGACGCCGGTCAGCACCAGCACGCCGGCGAAGGCGACGACCGTCCCGAGCCAGACCATCCTCGGCGCGCGGACGCCGAACAGCCGCATCAGCAGGATCGTCCACAGCGGGGTGGTGGTGACCAGGGCGGTCGCGGAGGCCACCGAGGTCATCCGCAGGCTGGGCATCCAGAGCGCGAAGTGCACCGCGAGCAGCACCCCGGCGGCGACCGCGAGCAGCAGCGCCCGCCGGCCGATCCCGCGCAGCTCGGCGCGGTGGCGCAGCAGCGCGTACGGGCCCAGGGCGCCGACCGACATGACGTTGCGCCAGAAGGCGATGGCCAGCGCGGGCGCGGCGGTGGCGGAGATCAGCGGGCCGGAGAGGGAGATGCCGCCGATCGAGACGGCGAGCAGCAGCAGGTCGGCGGTGGGGAGCGGGTGCGCGGGCCGCTGGTCGGCGGCGGTGGCAGGGGCGGGGGTGGTCGCGGGCCGGGCGGCGGGCACGGCGCTCCTTCGCTGGTCGCGGGGGCGGGGCGCTCATACGGTAAGGCCCGTGGGCCGTCAATGGAACTGTCGCCCGGGGGCTGAGACGTCCGGCCGGGCGGGCGCGGGCGGCGAGCCCGTACGCTGTCCGCCATGGACCGCAACTCCGCCGCCCCCGTCGCCGACGACTTCCTCGACCAGGCCCTGCTGGAGGAGGCCGCGAAGAAGTCCGGACTGCTCTGGGTGCGCGCGGACGGCGAGGCGCAGGCCCGCCCGCTGTGGCACGCCTGGCACGACGGCGCCGTGGTGGTCGTCGGCGGGGGCGGCGAGCAGCCCCTGCACGGCCTGACCCCGGGCGCCCGTGCCGTGATCACCGTGCGCAGCAAGGACAAGGGCGGCCGGCTGACCGGCTGGGCCGCCGAGGTGGTCGAGCTGGCGCCGAACGGCGAGGCCTGGCGGGGCGCCGTCGAGGAACTCAAGGGCAAGCGGCTGAACGCGCCCGACACGGACACCGTCACCGAGCGCTGGGCCCGCGAGTGCCGGGTGCTGCGGCTGCGCCCGGCCGGGGCGCTGACCGAGCGTCCGGGCGCCATGCCGGACGGCTCGCACGCCGCCGAGCCGATGCCCACCCCGGCCACCACCCGCCGCCCGATCCCCGCCGGACTGCCCAAACTGCTGTTCAAGCGCCGTTAAAGGTTCATGCCGAGGACGCCTGGGCCCGCTACCGTGCCTCACCGGGCCGGGTGCACGCGGCGCGGGTAGCCTTGGCCGGACGTGCGCCCCGGTGCACACCGTACGGCGCCGGGCAGGTCGGACCGCTCGGGCAGGGTCGAGGGAGTCGAGGGAGTTCATGGCAGGGCCAGGAAGCCGGGTCTTCATCTCCCACCTCTCCGCCGTCGCGGTGTTCGACCCGAACGGCGACCAGGTCGGGCGGGTCCGCGACGTGGTCGTCTCGCTGCGCCTCGGCGGCCGCCCCCCGCTGGTGCTCGGCCTGGTGGTCGAGGTCGTCGCCCGGCGCCGGATCTTCCTGCCGATGACCAGGGTGACCAGCCTGGAGTCCGGCCAGGTGCTCACCACCGGCCTGATCAACCTGCGCCGGTTCGAGCAGCGCCCGTCCGAGACCCTGGTGCTGGCCGAGCTGCTGGACCGCACCGTCACCTGGTCCAAGACCGCCGAGGACGTCACCGTGCTGGACGTCGGCATGGTGCAGACCCGGCTGCGCGAGTGGGAGGTCAGCAAGGTCTTCGTCCAGGTCGGCCGGGCCACCCGGCTGCGCAAGGGCAAGGGCGAGCGGCTCACCCTGGACTGGCAGGACGTCACCGGCTTCGCGCTGCCCGAGCAGGACCAGGGCGCGGCCAACCTGCTCGCCACCTTCGAGCAGCTGCGCCCGGCCGACCTCGCCAGCGTGATGCACCACCTGTCGGCCAAGCGCCGCGCCGAGGTGGCCGCCGCACTGCCGGACGAGCGGCTCGCGGACGTCCTGGAGGAGCTGCCCGAGGACGACCAGGTCGAGATCATCGGCAAGCTCCAGGGGGAGCGGGCGGCCGACGTCCTGGAGGCGATGGACCCGGACGACGCCGCCGATCTGCTCTCCGAACTGCCCGGCGACGAGGCCGAGCGGCTGCTCGGCCTGATGGAGCCGGAGGAGGCCGAGCCGGTCCGCCGGCTGCTCTCCTACGAGGAGGACACCGCCGGCGGTCTGATGACCACCGAGCCGATCGTCCTGGAGCCGGACGCGACGGTCGCCGAGGCGCTGGCCCGGATCCGGATCCGCGACCACAAGCCCGCGCTGGCCGCCCAGGTGTACGTCTGCCGGCCGCCGAACGAGACCCCGACCGGCAAGTACCTGGGCGCGGTGCACTTCCAGCGGCTGCTGCGCGAGCCCCCGTACGTCCTGGTCGGCTCGCTGGTGGACGACGACCTGGACGCGCTGCCGCCGGACACCCCGCTGTCCCTGGTCACCAGCTACCTGGCGACGTACAACCTGGTGGCCGCGCCGGTCGTGGACGAGGCCGACCACCTGCTCGGCGCGGTGACCGTCGACGACGTGCTCGACCACCTGCTGCCCGAGGACTGGCGCGACGCCGCGCTGCACGCCGGGGACGACGACAGAGACGAGGTGCACGGTGGACGGTGACCGCAACGGCCGGCGGGGCGAGTCCGCCCGCCGGCGCCTGCAGGGCGAACTGCGGGAGCTGCGCCAGCTGCGCGAACTGCGCGAACTGCGCACCCGCGAGGGCGGCGGCCGGGAGCGCCTGGAGACCTCCCCGATCACCGGCTCCAACCGCACCCGGCTCGACCAGCCCCGCACCGCGCGGCCCGGCCTGCTGACCCTGCCGTCCTACGACCCCGAGGCCTTCGGCGTGCTGTCGGAGCGGATCGCCCGCTTCCTCGGCACCGGGCGGTTCATCGTCTGGATGACGGTGGTGATCATCGTCTGGGTGCTGTGGAACACCATGCTGCCCTCGGACGCGCGCTTCGACGAGTACCCGTTCATCTTCCTGACCCTGGTGCTGTCGCTCCAGGCCTCCTACGCGGCGCCGCTGATCCTGCTGGCGCAGAACCGGCAGGACAACCGGGACCGCGTCAACATGGAGCAGGACCGGGCCCGCAGCGACCGCAACATCGCCGACACCGAGTACCTGGCCCGCGAGGTCGCGGCCCTGCGGCACGGGCTCGGCGAGGTCGCCACCCGGGACTTCATCCGGTCCGAGCTCCAGTCGCTGCTCAAGGAGATCGACGAACGGCGGGGCGCCTCCGAGGCGTTGTGACCGGCGGCACGCTACCGGCCGGTTAAGCGGTTCGCCCGGAGCCGTACCATCAAGGCATGGCCAACGAGACAGAGGTCGCGGCCGGCGTCACGGAGGACTCCGTACGCCAGGCGCTGGCGACCGTCAACGACCCGGAGATCAACCGTCCGATCACCGAGATCGGCATGGTGAAATCGGTCGGGATCGCCGAGGACGGCGCGGTGCGCGTCGCGGTCTACCTGACCGTCTCCGGCTGTCCGATGCGCGACACCATCGTCACCCGGGTCCGTGACGCGGTCGGCCGGGTACCCGGGGTGACCGGCGTCGAGGTCGAACTCGACGTGATGAGCGACGAGCAGCGCAAGGAGCTCTCCCAGCTGCTGCGCGGCGGCGCCCCCGAGCGGGAGATCCCGTTCGCCAAGCCGGGCACGCTGACCCGGGTCTACGCCGTCGCCTCCGGCAAGGGCGGCGTCGGCAAGTCCTCGGTGACCGTCAACCTGGCCGCCGCGATGGCCGCGGACGGGTTGAAGGTCGCCGTCGTGGACGCCGACATCTACGGCCACAGCGTGCCGCGCATGCTGGGCGTCGAGGGCCGGCCCACCCAGGTCCAGGACATGATCATGCCGCCGCAGGCGAACGGCGTGAAGGTCATCTCGATCGGCATGTTCACCCCGGGCAACGCCCCGGTGGTCTGGCGCGGCCCGATGCTGCACCGCGCGCTGCAGCAGTTCCTGGCCGACGTCTACTGGGGCGACCTGGACGTGCTGCTGCTGGACCTGCCGCCGGGCACCGGCGACATCGCGATCTCGGTGGCCCAGCTGGTCCCCAACGCGGAGATCCTGATCGTCACCACCCCGCAGATGGCCGCCGCCGAGGTGGCCGAGCGGGCCGGCACCATCGCGGTGCAGACCCACCAGAAGATCGTCGGCGTGATCGAGAACATGTCCGGCATGCCGTGCCCGCACTGCGACGAGATGATCGACGTCTTCGGCACCGGCGGCGGCCAGACCGTCGCCGACGCGCTGACCCGCACCGTCGGCGCCACCGTCCCGGTGCTCGGCTCGATCCCGATCGACGTCCGGCTGCGCGAGGGCGGCGACGACGGCCGCCCGGTCGTGCTCGCCGCCCCCGACTCCGCGGCCGGCGCCGCCCTGCGCGCCGTGGCCGGCAAGCTCGGCGGCCGCCGGCGCGGCCTGTCCGGCATGTCCCTGGGGCTGACGCCCAAGAACAAGTTCTGACGTTCCGAGCGGGCGTACGCGGCGGGGCCGGACGGATCACCGTCCGGCCCCGCCGCGTGTCCGCTGCCTCGCTACGGCCGGGCGTAGCCGCCCAGGTCGGGGACGGTGGCGAAACCGACGCCGTAGGCGCTGACGCCCCGGCCGAAGGCGCCGAGCAGCACACCGGGGGCCTCGCCCGCCAGCACCCAGCCGTACTCGGACTCCCGGTAGCGGAAGGGCTGCGGCAGGCCGTTGACCGGCAGGCTCAGGGTCGACCAGCCGGGCCCGGCCAGGTCGTCGGCGAGGTCCCAGGCCAGGTTGCTCTGCTGGTCCAGCCAGTCCTGGCGCAGCGCGCGGTCCAGCTGGCCGGGCCAGGTCGCGGCGAGCAGGCCGGAGCCGGCCAGCCAGGCCGCCGAGGAGGCGGACGTCGCCTCCAGCGTGCCGGTGTTGTCAGCGCTGCGGCGGCTGTCCCGGCGGGCCACGGTGACCACCACGGCGAACTTGCGCACATCACGCGGCTCGAACTGCTTGGCCGGCTCGTCGCCGTGGCCGAGGGTGCCGTAGTCGACGCCGCCGGCCGCCCCGCCGCGGGGGCCGCCGGCGCCGGCCTGCATCAGGAAGCGGCGGCCGGTCCAGCCCTCGTCCAGGCCGTACCAGGGGAAGTCGGCGGACAGGTAGGGCACCAGCGGGTCCGCCGGACCGGCCTGCCCGCCGACCACCGGGCCGCCGGCCGTGACCGTCGCCCCTCCCGCCTGACTCGTCGCGTCCATCCCCGGGCCTCCTCAACGCACGTGTGCCTGCCGTGGCGCGCTCCCATGGTGGCGTACCTCGGCGTTCCCGGGGGCCGTTCCTGGTCCGCGCGGGCGCGGATGTGACGGACGGCTCAACGGGAACAATCAGCACAATAGCGGCGCGCACGCCGGGGCCCCGCTCAGCCGGGCGGGCCGGCGGGAATTGTCGGACGCGCCCCGGGCCGCGGACGGCCGGCCCGGATCAGGTGGCGTCGGGGTCGAACGGGGGCCGCTCGCCGGGCTGCAGCGGGGCGCCGGCGGAGGCGGGCGCCGCGGCCTTCTCGAAACTCACGCTGCCCGTCCGGCCGTTCACCGGCGCGGCCGGCTTGTCGTCCAGGACGGAGCGGATGTCGAGCGACTCCTTCATGTCCTTGAGGCCCAGCGGGTCCTGCTGGTCGCCCATCAGCTGCTTGCGGACGAAGGTCTTGGGGTTGAGGTCCTCGAACTCGAAGTCCTTGAAATCGGGCCCCAGCTCGCTGCGGATGTCCTCCTTCGCGGTGTCGGCGAAGGAACGGACCTTCCGGATGAAGCCCATGGTGTCCTGGATCAGCTTCGGCAGCTTGTCCGGGCCGAAGACGACGATCGCCAGTACGGCCAGGGTCAGCAGCTTCAGCCCGCCTACATCGGTGAACACCTGGGCTCCCTAGCTCATCGGACGACGTTCCTACAGGGTAATGGCCACCGGCGAGTCCCTGGTCCACGACGGGATGAAGCCGTGGTAAAGACCAGCCGGTGGCCGGGGGCCCGGCAAGATCGGCCGGACAGGGCCTAACGGGTCTGCTGGCGCAGGGCGGCGATGTTGCCCGGGTAGCGCTCCGGGGAGGAGGACGGCTCCGGGTCGCGGGTGGCGGCCACCGGGCGGCCCGGGAAGTCCACCGGGACCTGCGCGTTCATCGGGACGTAGCCGCTCCGGCCGCTGGTGCCGCCCACCGGGCTCACCGTGGTGCCGTGCTGCTCCTCGCCCTGGGTGAGCCCGCCGACGCCGCCGAGCGTCACCGCGGCGACCGAGAAGGCGCCCGCGGCGGCGAACACCAGGCGGCGGCCGCGGGCCGCGGAGGGCCGCAGGACGGCCGCTGCGGGCTGCGGGCGGGCGGCGGTGCGGTCGGGGCGGGCGACGGCCTCCGGACGGCCGCTGCGCCGGCCGATGAGCGGTCGCAGCATCGAGCCGCGGCCGAAGGCGCGCGGGTCGAACCCGGGCAGCGGGGCGTCGGCGCCGAGCGCGCCCGCGCCGAAGGAGGCACCGGCGCCGCGGCCGAAGGAGCCGCCGGTCAGCCGGCTGCCGCCGAGCGTCCCGGTGGCGTTCACGCCGCCACCGGGGAGGTCGTCGTCGTCCCGGCCGCGGAGTCGGGGGGGGGGCGGCCGGGCGGGGCCGGGGGGGGGGGGCCCGCCCCCCACACCCGCCCGCCGCGCGCA
>NZ_JBHYGR010000056.1:51954-55590 GCF_042738155.1 Kitasatospora sp. NPDC059088
GCGGTTCCGCCGGCCCCCGCGCCGCGCCCCGGTGGCGTTCCCCCCGCCCCGGGGTGGTTCGTCGTGGCCCGGGCGGCGGCGTCGGCCGGCGTCCGCCGGGGCGTCCTCGGGGAGGCTGCCGACGGCCATCAGCCGGGCCATCAGCGCGGAGGAGGGGGCGGGGGTGTCGGTGCGGGTCAGCAGGTGCTTGACGGACCGGCCCTCGTCGGCCTCGGCCTTGCACTGCGGACAGGTGGCCAGGTGGGCCAGGACCCGCTCGCGGGAGTCGTGGCCGAGTTCGCCGTCGAGGAAGGCGGACAGCCGGTCACCCAGGTGGTGCTCCTCGGCCGCGGGCTCGGCGGGCCGTACGGGCAGCGCGCGCAGCGCCGTGTCGGCGGGCAGCGGGACGGTCGGCAGCAGAGGGTCCCCGAGGTCACCGCCCACCGGGTCCGCGGCGCCGCGGCGGCCCGGAAGGGCCCAGCTCCGCCGGGCCGAGGACCGGTCGGACGCATCCGAACGGTCCTGGCCGGACCAGCCGGTTCCGCTCACGATCGCCTCCGTCCGCGCCCGCCCGGCGCCGTCGCGACCTCGGCGGCGACGCCGACCGGCACCGGCTCCTCCGAGCCGCCGCGGCGCTCGCGGCCCGGGGCCGAGCCGGGGGCGCGGTGCTTGAGGGCGGCGCGCAGGTGGGAGCGGCCGCGGTGGATGCGGCTGCGGACGGTGCCGAGCTTGACGCCCAGGGTGGCGGCGATCTCCTCGTAGGAGAGGCCCTCGATGTCGCAGAGCACCACGGCGGCGCGGAACTCCGGCGCGAGGGTGTCCAGGGCCTGCTGCACGTCGGCGTCGAAGTGGGTGTCGCTGAAGTGCTGGGCCGGGCTGGGCTCGCGGGAGGCGAGCCGCTCGGCCGCGTCCTCGCCGAGCGCGTCGAAGCGGATGCGCTGGCGGCGGCGGACCATGTCCAGGAACAGGTTGGTGGTGATCCGGTGCAGCCAGCCCTCGAAGGTGCCGGGGGTGTAGGTCGACAACGAACGGAACACCCGGACGAAGACCTCCTGGGTGAGGTCCTCGGCGTCGTGCTGGTTGCCCGTCAGCCGGTACGCGAGGCGGTAGACGCGGGCGCTGTGCGCCTCGACGATCTCCTCCCACGTGGGCGGAGTCCAGCTCTGCGAGTCGGGACCCTCGGCGAAGGTCGCGAGGACAGGGGCCTCGGCGGTACCGGCGGCCGGCGTGGCGGCGGCGGGCTGGTCCAGGTCGGAGTGCGCAGGCTGGTTCATCACGGGCTTCGGCGTACGGGCCGACGCGGTGCCGCGGGAGTGCCGCCGCACAGGGACGTCGCCCTCGGCCACACCTCCTCGGTCGGCTCTTCTGCCCAGCAGGGCCACCACCATATCCACCTCACCCGTCAAGCCCGGATAAAAGTGTCCGGGAGGTCTTGCGCACCCGGTCGTCAGTGACAACGGCCCGCCGCCGTACGCGGTTCCCGCCCGGCCAGTAATCTGTGGCAGGAAATATCGACATGCTCCGGCACCGGGCCGCCACCCGGGGCTCCGAAAGAGGCAGCCATCAGCGAGTTCGGGCCCGCGCGCGCGGCCCTCGCCGACACCTACGTGGGCGAGGACGCCGTGCTGACCTACGCCCGGGCCCAGTCCGCGCGGACCGGCATACGGGCCATCGGGCCGAGCGGCGGGGCCTGCCTGCGGCTGCTGGCCGCCGCCCTGGACGCCAAGGCGGTGGCCGAGATCGGCACCGGCACCGGCGTCTCCGGCGTCTACCTGCTGCGCGGGATGCGGCCGGACGGCGTGCTCACCACGGTCGACTCGGAGCCGGTGCGCCAGCAACTGGCCCGCGAGGCCTACCAGGCGGCCGGGTTCGCGGCCAACCGCTCGCGGTTCATACCGGGCCGGGCCCTGGAGGTGCTGCCCCGGCTCGCCGACGGCCAGTACGACCTGGTGTTCTGCGACGGCGACCCGGCCGAGTCGCGGGAGTACCTGCTGGAGTCGCTGCGGCTGCTGCGGCCGGGCGGGATGGTCTGCTTCGAGGGGGTCTTCCAGGAGGGCCGGCTCGCCGAGCCGGACCACCAGGACCCGCAGACCGGCGCGGTGCGCGACCTGGTGCGGGACGTGCGGGAGAGCGACGCCCTGCTGCCCGCGCTGCTGCCGGTCTCGGACGGGCTGCTCTGCGCCGTGAAGCGCTAGCGGCCGTACGGCGCCGGGCCCCCGCCCCCGGAGAACGCACGGGCCCGGGCCGACATGACGTCGTGCCCGGGCCCGGCGGTACGTCTCCAGGAGACGGCGAGCGCTGCGGTCAGCCGCAGGCCTTCTTCAGGGCCTCGCCCAGGGCGTCGGCCTCGTCAGGCGTGAGCTCCACCACGAGACGTCCGCCGCCTTCGAGCGGAACGCGCATGATGATGCCCCGCCCCTCTTTGGTGACTTCGAGCGGGCCGTCACCCGTCCGCGGCTTCATGGCCGCCATGCTCGTTCCCCTTCCTGCAACCGCTCAGCTACGCACCGGCAGTCCGTCCACCGCCGGTATCGAACGCATTGATCGGAAGCCATTATCCCGCATGCCACGGCCTGATGACCAACATCACTCTCGGTGCAACCACGGCCGGACCGGCAGCAACCACCGCAATCGGCACCAAAAGCCCCGGCGTGGCGGCGGTGGTGACGGCACCGGAAGGTGCGATACCTCACACTCCCCAGTCCGCCCTCCGCTCCGGCATCCTGGCACGACCACCCGCGTGACGATCGTCGAGGGAGCCCTCACCCATGTCCGATTCCGTGCTCTACGAGCTGGACGGCGGCCTCGCCGTCATCACCATCAACCGCCCGGAGGCGATGAACGCCCTGGACGTGGCCACCAAGGTCGCGCTGCGCGACGCCGTGACAGAGGCCGCCGGGGACCCGGCCGTGCGCGCGGTGCTGCTCACCGGCGCGGGCGAGCGGGCCTTCTGCGTCGGGCAGGACCTGAACGAGCACCTGGCGCTGCTCAAGCGCTTCGAGGAGACCGGCGAGGGCGCGCTGCGGACCGTCGCCGAGCACTACAACCCGCTGACCCGCGCGCTGGCCGGGATGCGCAAGCCGACCGTCGCCGCGGTCGGCGGGGTGGCGGCCGGCGCGGGCGCCTCGCTCGCCTTCGCCTGCGACTTCCGGATCCTGTCCGACCGGGCCGGCTTCAACACCGCCTTCGCCGGGATCGCCCTGACCGCCGACTCCGGCGCGTCCTGGACGCTGCCCCGGCTGGTCGGGCACGCCAAGGCCACCGAGCTGCTGATGCTGCCCCGCACGGTCAAGGCCGCCGAGGCGATGGAGCTGGGCCTGGCCACCAAGGTCGTGCCGGGCGACGAACTCGCCGCCACCGCACGGGTCTTCGCCCGCGAGCTGGCCGAGGGCCCGACGGTGGCCTACGGCGCCGTCAAGGAGTCGCTGGCGTACGGCGCCTCGCACTCGCTGGACGAGCTGCTCGACAAGGAGGACGAACTCCAGACCCTGGCCGGGGAGAGCGAGGACCACCGGATCGCGGTGCGCGCCTTCATCGCCAAGGAGAAGCCGAAGTACGTCGGCCGCTAGGGCCTGTCCGGCGGATCTTGGCAGATCAGCGCGCGGCGTTGGGCGCCCGGCTGGGCGTGCGCCCGAGTCGGCCTCGTACTGGACGTAC
>NZ_JBHYGR010000057.1:0-4128 GCF_042738155.1 Kitasatospora sp. NPDC059088
TTTGTGTATTTCCCGCGGGCTCTCTTTTTTTTTCTTTGGGGGCCGCCCCGGCTAGGGGCCGCCGGCGGGGGGGGGGGGCGGGCGGCCCCCCCACTTCCGGGGTGTCTGACGGCAGCAGGTGACGGCAACGTCAGCGGACTGGAGCTGCACAAAGCGGCGGATCGTCACCGTCGTTGCGCTCGGCGGTGCGTCTGCGGGGTGGCGGAGGACGGCGCTCGTCCCGGCCGTCGTCCGCCTGTCATGCCGTCGTTCACCGCCGCCGGCTCGCCAGCTGTTGTGCCGCGGTCCGGGCAGTGCTGGGCCCGTTTGCTGCCGTCCACCACCGTCCAGCCGCTGCTATGCCGCTGTCTGGCCGCCTTCCGTCGGCCGTTGTGCTGCTACCTGGGGCGCTCCGGAGTCACCGCTGCGAAAGCACTCCCGGATTCCGCCAGAAAGGTCGGCGACCGGCCGGGTGGCTGATGCACCGTTTCCCTTCCCGCCGTTTCGAACCGCGCATGCCGTTCTCACCACACCGCTTCCGACATCGTTCCCCGGTCGGTATACGCCAGGTAGCCCGAGCCACGCCCTCGGTTGTACCGGCACCCGTCATCAACGTCCCTCCCCCTCGCGAACCCTGCAAGAGGTTCCTCATGCGTCGACGATCTTGGCCTCGTGGTCCACGACGTCGGGCGCCCCGAAGGGCTGCCGGGGGACCTTCCTAGCCGGTGCTCCGACCGTCCGTCGCCGCTGCGTTCAATGCCTGGTGCCGGTGTTCGCGGGGCGAGATCCCGTACGCGGCCTTGAACGCACGGCTGAACTCGGACGCGCGCGGTATGCCGCAATTGGCGGCGACGACGTGGACCGGCGCGCTGCGCAGTGCGGGGTCGGCCAGGTCGTGGTGGGCCTTGTGAAGGCGTTGGCGGCGGATCGAGGCGGCGAGGGTCTCGCCGCCGGAGTGCCGGGTGAACAGGTGGTGGAGGTGGCTGAGGGAGATGTGGTGCGCGGCGGCGACCGTGGCCGGGGTCAGGTCGGGGTCGTGGAGGTTGTGGCGGATGAACGTGTGGACGTCCTCCATCAGGGCCCGCCGGCGGGTTTCCTGCGGCAGGGCGGGGAGGGCGTCGAGTTCCCGGGCGACCCAGGCCGCCACCAGGTCGACCACGACCGTCCCGAGCCGGGCCGCCTCCGCCGGCTCCAGCGTGTGGGCCTGACGCTCCAACCCGCGCAGGAAATCCGCCAGCAACGCACCCGTGCCCTCACGGCCGGAGAGCCTCCGGCCCAGCAGATCGCGCACGTGACGCCCGGGCGCCGGCAACAACGATTGAGGAATGTCGATACCGATGGCGGTGACTTCCGAGCCGGCCCCATCGGGGGTCCGGTCCCCGAGCATCCGCACGTCGTGTGGGGTGGAGCTGTCGATGAGGGCTAGGTCCCCGACACCGAACGTCTCCGCCTGGTCCCGTCCGCGTCTGAGCCCTTGGCTTCCGGAGGTGAGCAGGGTCAGGTAGTACAGCTCCTGATCCGAACGCCGGATCATCTGTTCGGTGCGCCGGAACCGCGCCGACGGGAACGACGACCCCATCAGTACCACGGGCCCCAGCTCCGCGCGCCGCACGTCCGCCTCAAAGCTTTCCGCGTGAGCGGTGATCGTCTCGCACTCCCGCGATCTTGCCAGTACGTCCCGCCAGTACTCAAAACGGACCTTCGCAGACAAACCTTTGTCCCATGGGTTCCCCCGGGCCTCCACCAGCTCCCCTTCCCCTGAAGCCGCCCCCGCCGGATCGGCGGGGCTTCCCCCGACAACATCATCGACTGCCCGTACCGCCGAGTACACCTCCACACGAGACTTCGGCTTCCCGGAACCGGCCCCGGCATCATGCGATGCGCGAAGCCCCCGCGCACGGGGCTTCACACCTGCGGACGAACACCGGAACCGTCCGCGGCCGGCGGCAGCAGTGCCTGCTGTCGGTGCTCGCTCGGGGAGATCCCGTACGCGGCCTTGAACGCACGGCTGAACTCGGACGCGCGGGGGGATCCCGCAAGCGGCGGCAATACGGTGGACCGGCGCGCCGCGCAGTGCGGGGTCGGCCAGGTCGCGGTGGGCCTTGTGAAGGCGTTGGCGGCGGATCGAGGCGGCGAGGGTCTCGCCGCCGGAGTGCCGGGTGAACAGGTGGTGGAGGTGGCTGAGGGAGATGTGGTGCGCGGCGGCGACCGTGGCCGGGGTCAGGTCGGGGTCGTGGAGGTTGTGGCGGATGAACGTGTGGACGTCCTCCATCAGGGCCCGCCGGCGGGTTTCCTGCGGCAGGGCGGGGAGGGCGTCGAGTTCCCGGGCGACCCAGGCCGCCACCAGGTCGACCACGACCGTCCCGAGCCGGGCCGCCTCCGCCGGCTCCAGCGTGTGGGCCTGACGCTCCAACCCGCGCAGGAAATCCGCCAGCAACGCACCCGTGCCCTCACGGCCGGAGAGCGTTCGACCGAGGAGGTCGCGCACCCGGTCGGGCGATACGGGCAGCTGCGAGATCGGCAGGTCGACGCTGATCCCGGTGGCCCGGGGATCCGCTGGGCCGGATGACCGGGCACCGGAGAACCGGCCGTCGTAGGGGTGCGAGCTGTCGATGAGGCACAGATCTCCCACCCGGTGCGTCTCCCGCTGGTCGTCGGCACGCTCGAGAGCGTGGCATCCGGCCGTCAGCAGGGTCAGGTGATACAGCTCCTGATCCGAGCTTCGGATCATGCGCTCGCTGCGCCGGAACCGCGCGGACGGGAACGAGGTGGCCATCAGCGTCGCCGGCCCCATGTCGAACATCCGCAACTCCGCTGTGAAGGTCTCGACATGGGCACTGGTCGTGTCGGTCACCCGCGTTCGCCCCACCAGGTCCCGCCAGCGCTCGAAACGTTCACGCGGCGACAGGCCGTCGTCCCCCGCCGTGCTCTCAGCCCCCACCAACACCACTCCCTGCCTTCAGACCGTTCCCGGCCACGTCAGCGGAGCCCTGGGCACCTGCCGCCAACGCGACCCTCCGGTACGCACTCCCCCGCCACGCCGGCGAGGCTCCCCCGGTGACATCATCGCCATCCGCAGTGTCCACGCCAAGTCAGTGCCCGAAGCAAGCCGCCGTGTGGGACACCGGCGCACCGCTGTACACGACGACGCTGCCCGGCTTGCAAGGATTCCACTGCCTGCCTAAGGCGGCCCCAGCCCCGGCCGGCGGGGGCGGCCCGGCTGCCGTACAGGGCCAGCTTCAGCCCGTTCCGGACGCGGCGGCGCGGGCCTGGGCGGGCGGTGGCGATCACCCTGCGTGCCTCCGGAAGGAGTGAGGGAGGTGCGATGGCCATCCCGGCCCGGTGGGCCGGGACGGCGGGGTCTTGCGGGTCGGGTCAGCCGGTGACGGTCTCGGCGTGCCGGGTGAGGGCGTCCAGGAGCGCGGTCTGCCGGTCGGTCAGCTTGCCGTCGGTGCGGGCCGCCGCCTGCTTGCGCAGCCAGGTGCCGGGGCGAAACGCGGGGTCGTCGCCGAGGCCGGTGCGGTTGGCGGGGCCGGTGAGGGTGCCGCCGGCGGCGAGGTAGGCAAGCAGGCGGCGGTAGGAGCGGTTCCAGTCCGGCTCCAGGCGCCAGAGCTCGTCCAGGGCGTCGAGCTTGGCCTCCTGGTCGGCGGTGAGGGCCTCGGCCTTGCGCTGGCGGCGCATCCACGCGCCCACCGCGTAGTCGTCCAGCTTCTCGGTCGCGGGGATCGCGAGGTGGCCGTGGTGGGCGGCCCAGGCCTTCGCGTAGGCGTGGCCGCGGTCCCAGGCGTTGGCGTGCTTGGACCAGATCATGCCCAGCGCGTCCAGCTCCGAGACGCGCGCGGCATCGAGGAGGCCCTGGCCGTTGAGGTAGCGCTGCCGGTCCAGCCAGGAGACCAGCTCGCCGTGCGCCTGCTTGTCGGTGGGGTCGAGGTGGCCGTGCTCCAGGTGGAACCGGGCGGCGACGGCGTGCATCCGCTGCCACTCGACCGCGCGCGGGTTGAACGCCCGCAGCTTCACCGTCTGCAGGATCGCGCCGGCGTGCCGCTTCGCGTCGATCCGCAGCCATTCCACCGGCGACTCCACCGGCGCCGCCGGCTCGCCCTCCCCCACCCCCGGGGGGGGGGCGGGCGGGGGGGGGGGGGGGGGTGT